>SKZL01000173.1 GCA_007127395.1 Balneolaceae bacterium | reverse complement strand
TTGAAAAAACATCCAATGAAACTTCTGTAAAAAGTCTGGATGATCGAAACCATGAATACTGTTGTGCCTCTCTGATTCTTTGATAAACAACCTCCGAATCTATCTCCAAAATCTCGGAGAGAAGTTCCAGCTTGTTCATATCGAATCGTGAAGGAGTTATTGTAATTGTGTAAATGGGCTGATTATCAACAATTATAGTACCATTTCTATCGTAAATAAGTCCTCTGGCAGGATTCACGATCTCCATTCTCAGGGAATTTTGCATACTCAGTGGAGAGTATGTTTCATAATCAAGGATCTGGAGATGAAAGATTCTCCCGATCATGATAATCACACCTGCAATGATGATAACCTGCAGCACCCTGATGGCGCCTTTAGACTGATCCAGACGATTTCTGTTACTCATTTTACCTCTCTTCTTTAACCATATGCAGAAATCCTCCCAATAGCGCACTATAAATGGCACTGATGAGAAGGTTTATGAGAATACTTGTACCCGAAGTGTATAGTTCCGCAAAGATTGTTACTCCGTAAAAAGCAAGATTATGTAAAATTGCTGCTGCAAAAACGATTATTACTACTTGCCAAAAGATAAACTTGTTCTTGGATATACGATTTAAAGAAGAGTGTAGTATAAGCACCATCAAAGTTTTGGAGAACATATGAATTCCCCACAAATCGATGAGGGCATCTTGCAAAACGCCAAGAAATGCGGCATACAATAGAACGGTAGTTCTTGAGTGCCTGGTGCATAAGAAAAGGAGAAAAATTAAAACCAGGTCAGGTGTTGCTCCAAAAATTTGCAGATGTCTGAGCAGCACAACCTGAATGAGTAATGCTGCAAGTCCACTTAAAAAAAGTTTTATGTTGGCTGATCGGATCAAAATAGGCTCATCTGGTCATCTATTAAATCATTAACCGTAGTATCCGGAACAAATTCGACGATGAAAGCTTCTGCCAGATTACTGAGTTCTGCTAATGCATTAAGGTAAATAGTTTGAGTATCTACCCCTCTTCCGGGTTCTACTCTTGTTACCTCTCCAATAGGTATTCCGGCGGGATATTGATTGGAATATCCGGAAGTAAATACTTGTTGACCCGGCTCCACAAGAATGGTTTCCGGTACAAAGTCCATCACAAGTTCCCTGGGTGAATTCCCGGGCCAGGATACAATTCCGTAAGCACGGCTATTTTCAATTTGAGCACTTACACGAAAAATTGAGTTGCTGTAAGGCAATACCTGAGAGTATTTAGAAGATGTGACAATAATGGTGCCAACCAGTCCGTCAGAATTGATTACAGGCATTCCAATTTTAGCACCATCCTCTTCTCCGGCATTCACAGTCAGAAAACTATTTACAGTTGAAAGATTTCTTGATGAGAGATTTTTTGCAACTATCTGAACTGGAATCAGAGGGAGATCACTTCTGTCCCGGAATTCCAACAAGCTTCTTAATACCCTGTTTTGTTGTTCGACGGATCGTAAACGGCTCAATTCATCCTGTAAGAGGATATTTTGGCGGTGCAGATATGTATTTGTAGAAACTGCCTGACGATAAATTCGAACATTTGATAGAGGTTGTTCAAGAAAGCTGAGAACAGTCATAGAGACCTTGCGGGTATTTTGCAGACTGCCATCATGACGGTTCACCATCAGAGTGATAGCGAGCAACAAGATAATTGCCGCTATGAAGTAATCTTTAATATCATCAATTTTTCGCATTCACGAAGTTGCGATGTTTTTAAGAAATGACAGCTCTGTAGTAATCCAGATCTTCCAATATTTCAGCTGTGCCTCTGACAACAGCCGTGAGTGGATCTTCAGCAATATGTACAGGTAAATCTGTTGTTTCCATAATCAGTTTATCCAGATTTTTGAGAAGTGCACCACCACCGGTCAACATAATTCCACGATCAAGAATATCTGCAGATAGTTCAGGAGGAGTCTGTTCCAAAGATTTGGTAATGGCTTCTACTATAGAATTAACTGATTCTGAGATAGCCTCCCTCACATCGCGTGAAGTTACCTGTCTTGTTCTGGGTACACCGTTTACCAGATCACGTCCTTTTGTTATGATCTCGACCTCTTCATCAAGGGGAGCCGCAGAGCCTATCTCACATTTTATGTTTTCCGATGTACGTTCACCGATCAAAAGGTTGTGATTTCTACGGAAATAGTTAATGATATCTTCGTTTAATTCATCACCTCCCAAACGGACAGACTGAGCGTGTACAATACCCGAAAGGGCAATAACGGCAATCTCTGTTGTCCCCCCTCCAATGTCAACGATCATACTTCCAACCGGTTCATGAACATTCAGACCAATTCCGATCGCTGCGGCCATTGGCTCATCCACCAGATATACCTCTTTTGCTCCGGCATGTTCAGCACTATCGCGGACTGCACGTCTTTCTACTTCGGTGATGCCACTTGGAACACAGACCACCATTTTCCGGGTTGTTGTGTACCATTTCACTTTTACTTTTTTGATCATATCACGGATCATCTGCTCAGCCACTTCAAAATCAGCGATCACTCCATCTCTCAATGGCCTTACAGTACGAATATTGCCGTGTGTTTTCTCATGCATCAACCTTGCTTCATGACCGGTTGCAACGGTTTCATTTCGATTATTGAGCGCAACAATTGAGGGTTCATTTAACACGATTCCCTGTCCGCGTGCATATATAAGTGTGTTGGCAGTTCCAAGATCGATAGCAATGTCAGAGTAGAGAAAATCAAACATCCCCTTTTTGTTTGGATCCTTTTTGGTTTTCTTTCTATTTGATGAGTATATGTCTGACATTGGATAGTGTGTAGGGTTATTCTGGATTGTCTGTTTTGGGATAGTTTAAAAAATACGTTATCTGAACTCTATTTGCGAACATTAATGTTAGGTTTCAAAGATTTTCTTAATGTCTGAAATGTCTTGTTCCAGTAAAGATCATAGACATGTCATGATCATTGGCTGCAGCTATGACCTCTTCGTCCCGGATACTGCCTCCCGGTTGTATTACAGCCCTGGCACCCGATTGTGCAGCTGCAATCACACCGTCCGCAAATGGGAAAAATGCGTCTGATGCAACTACACTCTCATGAAGGTTTAAATTTTCATTCATTGCTTTTCGAACGGCAATAACTGAACTCTCAACGCGGCTCGTCTGACCTGTTCCGATTCCGCATGTAGCAAGATTCTTAGCGTATACAATTCCATTCGACTTAATATGTTTCACTACGTTCCAGGCAAAAAGCAGATCGGCCAACTCCTCTTGATCCGGTTGCCTTTCGGTCACTACCCTCATTTCATCAGCCTGAAGCTGTTTATGATCAGCTTGCTGATAGAGGGCGCCCCCAAAGAGAGATCTGATTCTGAATGAATCTTCAGCTCCGGGGTATTTCAAAATCTTAACGAGCCTTCTGTTCTTTTTCTGTGATAAAAATTGGTGAACACCTTCTTCAAACTCGGGTGCTAAAATAATCTCTGTGAATATCGAATCGATAGATTCTGCAGTCTCAATATCGAGTGGCTTGTTTACGATGACAATGCCTCCAAATGGGGAAACTTTATCTGTTTGAAAAGCTCGCTGATAAGCATCGCTCAATTGATCACGTGTAGCGACACCGCAGGATACAGTGTGTTTAAAAATTGCCGCTGTGGGTTTGGCATCTCTGAAATCAGACATGAACTGAAGGGCACTGTCGATATCCAGATAGTTGTTGTAACTGAGTTCTTTTCCGTGAAAGCAGTCGATATACCTGTTTTGATATCCGTATACAGAAGCCAGCTGGTGAGGATTTTCACCATACCTCAGATCTGCTGATTTTGGCAATGAGACTGTAAGCTGATCCGGCAAATCGGTGTTGGTGAGCCGATTGAAATATTGACCGATTGAAGAGTCATAATCTGCAGTATGTTCAAATGCAGCTTTTGCAAGAGCCAATCTGCTCTTAAAACTGATCCCATCTGTTTCGTTTAACTCTTTTATAAAAGCAGTGTACTGAGAGGGATCTGTCAAAGTGCAGACATGAGCAAAGTTTTTTGCGGAAGCCCTGATCATCGTAGGCCCTCCAATGTCAATATTTTCAGTAGCAACAGCTGGTGTGACATCCGGATCTTTGACTGTCTCCTTAAACGGGTACAAGTTGACAACGACCAGTTCGAAAGGTTGGATGTTCAATTTTTTGAGCTCATTGTTATCCGGTTCGTGACTGGTTCTTGCAAGAATACCTCCATGAACAGCCGGGTGGAGTGTTTTGACTCTTCCATCGAGGCACTCGGGGAATTGTGTGATATCACTGACATCCATGACGTCCAGGCCGGCCTTGCGAAGTGTATTGGCAGTACCACCTGTACTGATAATCTCAGTTCCATTCGCTTTCAAAGCTTTTGCAAGCTCAATGACGCCGGTTTTGTCTGAAACAGAAATGAGCGCTCTTTTAATGTTTAGTTTGTTTTCCGGTAGTGATTCTAAAGGTTGTAATGACACTTGTTCAGTTTTGGGTTAAAAGATTTTGGATGACTTGAGGTAGTAGTTGATGTTCAGTTTTAAGAACTCTTGCTGCCAGGCTTTCCGGGGTATCATGATCTTTCACTGGAACAATCCTCTGTTCGATAATATCCCCTTCATCGTAACGCTCGTTAACATAGTGAACTGTACAACCGGTAACTTGATCACCGGATTCAAGAACAGCTTCGTGTACTTTGAGCCCGTAATACCCCTTGCCCCCATATTTTGGAAGCAGGGAGGGGTGAATATTAATGATCCGGTTATAGTATTCAGTGACGATTTCAGCCGGGATAATTTTCAGATATCCTGCAAGAATAATCAAATCCGGAGACCAGTTTGCTAACTGATTTTGCAGTTGTCGATAATAAGATGATGGATCCGGATCAGAAATAATTGCAACAGGAATTTTGTTAGCAGCTGCTCTTCTGTCCGCACCGCTGTTCTCACGATTGGTAATCAATCCTGAAATCTGAGCTTGAATACGATTATCCCGGATTGCATCGATGATCGCCTGAAAATTACTGCCAGATCCCGAAGCAAAAACAACCAAATTTTTCACGAACTCTAATTACTGAAATTTCGCGTAAAAGATAGTGAAAAGATGGGCTACTTATCAGCTATTTTTAGATTCTCGAGAAGAGTTTACAAAAGAAACAGGGTCTGTTCGAAACACATGATAGTTATTAAGGCTCCATGAAACCTGATTAACGGTGATTTTTGCAACAGTTGCGATGGGAATGGCTACCAGCATACCAAGAATTCCTGCAGTTTGAGCACCAATCATTACAATGAAAAGTATGGCTACAGGATGAATATCAGCCGATTTAGAGAAAATGAGAGGTTGTAACACAACATTATCGAGTATTTGTGCAAACATAAC
>SKZL01000243.1 GCA_007127395.1 Balneolaceae bacterium | reverse complement strand
TCAGGAATGCCTGCAACCACCATATCCCACCCTCCTCAGATTAAAAACCTGGACAACACAATCCTGCTTTTTTTGAGGTTTATCTATCCTGCTGCTGAGATGTGGATTCTTCTGGGCGGGGCTTACCTTATGTTTCTGTTGATGGGAGTGAAGCCTTTATCCGCGCTTTTTGGTGCGATCATCATCGGTTTTACGACCTACATTCCAATCATTATCGGGGCTGGACATAATGCCAAATTCCTGGCCTATATTTATATCCCATGGATCTATAACGGATACTTTTTAATGACACGGACCTCCTGGAACCGTTGGCTCGCTTTTTTTATCTTCGCTCTGGCTCTCACACTCCATATGCGATCATACCACCCGCAGGTAACCTATTTTTTCCTTTTCCCGCTCGGCACACTTTTTATTTATGATCTGATAGAAGCTGTTCGTAAAGGCAGGCAAAAGGCAAAATCGTTCTCCATCCATACCGGCTGGCTTGTCTCTGCTGCCCTGATAGCTCTTTTGATCACCATTCAGCTCTATTGGAGCACATTTGAGTACTCATCATTCAGTATGAGGGGAGGATCGGAACTGACCGGTGCCGGCGGACTCGAGCGTGAGTACGCATTTGCATGGTCTCAGGGCTGGGCAGAACTGCTAACTCTTTTGATCCCGGGTCTTTTTGGCGGCTCAGAGCTCTACTGGGGCCCAAAAACTTTCACAAGCGGCCCTCACTATGCAGGTGCACTCACATTTCTCTTTTTTGTGATCGGTGTTCTGAAATCCACACACCGGCTCAAATGGGTATTTTTAGGCCCGGGTATTGCCACACTGTTTTTCTCATTGGGTGAGCACTTTGGTGCACTGAATAATCTGATGTTTGACTATTTCCCTCTCTTCAACAAATTCAGGGTTCCGGAGATGTGGCTTATGGTAACGCTCTTCTGCTTCACAGTACCGGCTGTATTTGGCCTGGATTGGTTAGCAGAACAGATCAGTAAGGGTAAAAAATGGAAAACATTTATACAGCCGGTCGGAATTGCAGCAATCATCGCACTGCTGGTTGTATTTTCAGGCCTTCAACTGCTTTCATTTGAAAAACCGGGTGAACGTGCTCAGATTGCGGAACAGCTGGCCGCGCAAAATGAGGTCCCTGTTGATGACCCAAGGGTATCACAGGCTGTCTCCAGGATCATGCAGAGTCAGCTTATTCCTGAAAGGGAGGATCTTGCCAAAAGTGATAGTTTCCGATTTATGATTCTCTTTGGGATCGGCGTGGTGATTCTGATCGCTATGGCTCAGCAAAAATTACCCGTCTCCTATGGTTTGGCTGCAATCTCAGTAATTCTTCTGGTGGATTTTGTACAGGTCGATAAAAGATACCTGAGCGAAAGGTCACTCGTGGATCAATCTCTAACGCGTGAAGCTGTAATTGAGCAGAATGAACGGCCGATCGATCAATTTATACAGGAACGGATCGGGCATGAGGAGGGCTGGCCATACCGCGTTTTTCCTCTTCTTGATAATCCTTTTAACAATGCGATACCTTCCTATTTCTATCCATCTGTCGGAGGTTATTCCGGGGCCAAACTGGGCTATTATCAGGACCTGATTGATTCTGCTTTCTTCGCAGGGCAACAAGGGTTGAATAGATCCATTCTGGATATGCTGAATGTCCGATACATCACACTTAGAGGTCAGGCCATCTTACCGGGCCTCGAAACGGTCTATACCGGCAATGATGGTGTGCTGCTCGAGAATGTAAATGTCCTGCCCAAAGCATTTTTTGTAGATTCAGTTTCAGTTCTTGAAAATCAGAATCAGGTATTGCAAAGCATCAGCCGGGAATTCAATGCCGGTGAGGTTGCTTATATTGCTGAGCCGTTGAATATCGAAATCCGGCCGGACAGCTCATCTTCAGTTGTGATATCCAGATATGATGCAAACCGGATTTCAATGGATATTGAACGTAGTGAACCGGGGTTTTTGGTGCTGGGTGAGATCTGGTATCCACCGGGCTGGAGTGCTATGCTGAATGGCGAAGAGATTGATCTGTTTCGCACTAATTATGTACTGCGCGGTTATCAGATACCTGCCGGTGACCATAAACTTGAACTGATTTTGGAACCGGTCTGGTATAAGACCGGTAACCGCCTGGCGCTGCTTGGAACAGTTCTGCTCTTTGGTAGCGGACTCTTTGGCCTGTTTATCGCATGGAAGCGAAGAGATGATAGCATCACCGCACAAAACCATTGAGATATGTGGAAGCAAATCCTCAATAAATTGTTCTGGGGAGTTTTGAGGCATTTTTTATCGGACCGCCAATACGCCCGGATCCGATACCGCATGATACATGGTTTCTATCCCGACATTGAAAATCCGAAATACCTCTCTGAAAAGATCCAATATATCAAGCTGTATGAACGAACCGAGTTGCGACGAAGTGTTGCAGACCGGATCAAAGTGAGAGAATTTGTGAAAGAGAAAGCCGGTGGGAATAGTTTGATCCCTCAGTTGAAAGTTTTCCATTCGTTAGACAATAGCATATGGAATGAGCTGCCGGAACAATTTGTATTGAAGGCCAGCCATGGTTCAGGGTTCATAAAGATCATCCGGAATAGGGAGAAGGAGAGTTTTGATGAGGTGGTTTATGAGGTGAATCGCTGGCTTTCAATCGACTACTTTAGTATAGGCCGTGAGTGGGTTTATAAGGGAATGGATCGATATTTGATCGCAGAGGAGCTGCTTCTGGATGAAAATGAACAGATTCCGTCTGATTACAAATTCTACTGTTTCAACGGTGAAGTTGCACTGATACAAGTGGATTTGAATCGCTTTGATGGGCAACAGCGCTTTCTGTTTGATCCAACTTTTAAACCGCTGGATGCACGTCTATACTATCCGCCCGGCGACCGAATGCCGGAAAAACCAAGCGCCCTGGAAGAGGCGGTTCAACTGGCCGAAAAATTGTCAGGACCTTTCAATTTTATTCGGGTCGACCTCTTCATTATTAAAGGTAAGGTTTGGTTTGGTGAATTGACCAACTACCCGGCGAATGGTTTTCAGCGTTTTGAACCTGAGTCGATGGAGCTGGAGATGGGGCAAAAGTTGAACCTTGACAAAAAATTATAGAAAAATTCTACGTTTAATCTCCTTATGAATCAGATTAGCAGGTACAGATCTGAGCAATTCGATCCAGGAAGGTTTCACTCCGGCAGCCAGGTTCAGGCGATACTGTTGATATGAAATCTGTTTAGGTGTCATCTTTGAACGGTGTTTTTCAAAACAAGCTTGATACCCCTCCATTTTACGCTCGGATGTGGTGATGCTATCTCTTTCGCTTCTCATGTTAACTGTCTGAAGCAGATAGGGGGCATTTATTATCGGGCCATAGGCCTCTGTCAAACGAATCCAGAGGTCGTAATCCTGAGCTGCACTCAGGGATTCGTCAAACCCGCCAAGTTCCTGCAGATATTTGGTTCTGGTAAAAATCTGGTTGCCCGCACAATTGTAATATAGTAGATCCTGATGGGTAATGATCTTTCGCTTTTTCCAGCGCAGAATGCGTTTACCATAATCCATAAGGTCATTAGAACTGACACCGGAAAAGCCGTCCCGAAACTCCTTGATCATCAGTTCGATCCGGCGCGGCATCCAGAGATCGTCATCATCCAGGCCTGTGATAAACTCACCACCAGCCTGTGAGATAGCCATATTGCGGCTTTTTGCTGCTCCCAGCGGTGTTTCGTTGCGAATCACCCTGAAAGATCTCTTTTTTTGGATCCGGGATAACAATTCGGCAGTTGCATCTGTCGAAGCATCATCTACAACAATCAATTCAATTGAATTCCATGTTTGATTGAATATGGACTCAATCGCATGTTTCAGGGAATCTCTGCGATTTCGCGTTGGCAGATAGACCGTTACCAAAGGTTCAGAAGGATTACTCAAAATTCTTGGTTCAGCATTTGTATATTTCGACGCAGGCCGGAAAATCTGTTGCTGTTCAATGGCATTGGAACAGACAGTAGATTTTCGGGTTGTTATTCTAAAATGTATGCAAAGCAGACCACACATAACAATCGCAATCTGTACCTATAACCGTTCCGGTTATCTGAAGGATACGTTGAAAGACCTGGCAGCACAAACTGCCCGGCGCGACTCCTATGAGATTCTGGTTGTGAATAACAACAGCGATGATAGCACGTCTTCAATCTGTGACCGCTTTTCCCAAAGCAATCCGGATATTCGGTTTCGGGCTGTTGTTGAGTTAAACCAGGGACTCTCACATGCAAGAAACAGGGCTGTAAAAGAGGCTTTAGGTGAAGCGATCTATTTTATTGATGACGATGTGTACCTGCCGGCAGATTATGTTGAGAAAGCAGTGAAATACTCTAAGGAGAAACCCAATACACTTAGTGCAGGAGGCAGGATTTGGGTACATTTTGATGATGAAGAGGGTCAGCCAAACTGGATTCCGGGTGAATTGATGCCAATGTTTGGCCTGCACGACCTGGGAGATGAGGATCGTATATACCCTCAGTCCAACTTCCCCAGAGGCGGCAACATGATGGTGAGGAAGTCTGTATTTGATACTTTTGGCCTGTTTGATACAAATCTGGGGAGAACCGGTAAAGAGTTACTTGGCAGTGAAGAGAAAGCATTCTTTGAAAGAATCCGGAAAAATGGTGTACAACTGCGATATTGGTCAGGACTTGAACTCAACCACCGGATCGGAAACGAACGATTGAAAACCGGATTTCTGAAAAAACAATCTGCGGGAATCGGGAAAAGTGAAAGATTGAGAGTAAAAGGAAGCTTTAAAGAGTTTCTCAAAAAATTGGCTGCAGAGGAGATTAAATTTGCAGGGAGTATCATTCTGGCCATATTCTATCTCTTTCGTTTGCGGCCGAAGGCAGCTCTCTTCATTCTCAGGTTTCGATACTGGGTGATGATAGGTTTTTTGCGTGGATAATGGAAAAAAGATGCTACATTCACTATTGATTAACGACAGAACAGCAAGGTAGAAGAGGCCATATTTTGGGAATCATCGTCCGTCAAAGTGTCACAAATAGCCTGATTACCTATACCGGTATCGGATTGGGCTTTATTCTCACGATCTTTCTCTATCCGCATATTCTCGATCCGGATCAATATGGCCTGACCAGGGTGCTGATCTCAGCTTCATACATCAGCTCACAGTTTGCCCACCTGGGAATGCACAATATTGTAATGCGATATTATCCATTTTTTAAACGGGCCGATCCGGAGAACCATGGGTTTTTATTCTGGGCAGCAGTGGTTCCCATAATCGGTTTTGCAATCTATCTGCTTCTTTTTTTTCTGGCAGACGATCTGCTGATCCGTTTTTATGAAGAGAGATCGGTTCTTTTTGTGGAGTATTATCTCTGGAT
>SKZL01000335.1 GCA_007127395.1 Balneolaceae bacterium | reverse complement strand
CGGTTGAACCTTATCATACCTGTCAGCAAGAGGGACAATTTGATCTGGGGCTCGACCTGCTCGACCTCTCAGATCAATTGGGCGGAATGGTTCGATACAATTCCGATCTTTTTGAAGAGAATTCGATTCAGCAGTTCATCGATCGTTATATCACCCTGCTTGAATCTATCTGCAACAATCCTGATGAAAAAATTGATGACCTGGATATCATCGATCGAAATGAATATGAACTTCTTCAGCAGCGAATCAAACCCAATAAAGAGCCGGAATTGCCTTATGACAATCTGGTTGATTGGTTTGATGCGGCTTGTGAACTCTACCCGGACAAAACTGCCGTCAAGGATAAAGAGAAAACCTTGACATATCGTGAGTTGCAAAGGGCAAGCCTGATTATCTCTGAACAGCTCGCTGAAAAACTCTCCGTCAGAGACCTGAAAAAGCCGGTTGGTATCTGCATGAACCGGTCAGTAAATCTTATAGCCGGAATCATCGGAATCATGCGGAACGGTTCAGCCTATGTCCCACTTGATCCATCCAATGCAAAAGCAAGATTGGAGTTTATAGCTGAAGATAGCGATCTGTCGTGCCTTATAACCGATACAGCAAATTCAGGCAAGATTAAATGCAGGGAAATTCTGATCAGTGATGATTTTCTTCATAACCCTCTTGAAGTTCAAGATCATCAAACTGAAAAATTGAAGCCTGAGGATAACGCATATATCATCTACACGTCAGGTTCAACGGGCAAGCCAAAGGGTGCGTTGGTCACCCATTCCAACGTCATGCGGCTCTTTACATCCACCGAACCGTGGTTTTCGTTTGGCCGGGATGATCGCTGGATGATGTTCCACTCCTATGCTTTTGATTTTTCAGTGTGGGAAATATGGGGTGCATTATTGTATGGCGGTGAGTTGTATGTAGCAGATGCAGATCAGGCGCGTTTTCCGGATCAAATTGCCGATCTTATTCATCAAAATAAGATTACCGTTCTAAACCAGACCCCTTCTTCTTTCAGTCATCTTTCAGGTGAAATTTTGAAGCGGCCAAAAGAAGATTATTCAAGCCTTAAATGGGTTATTTTTGGAGGCGAAGCATTGAATACAGCCTCCCTGAAGCCGTGGTTCAAGAGTTTTGGTGACCGAATACCGGCTCTGATCAACATGTATGGAATCACTGAAACAACTGTACATGTGACCCACTACAGATTGCATGTTTCAGACACACTAAAACATCACAGCCCTATTGGCGAGCCGATTCCTGACCTTGGATTGTCCATACGGAACGAAAAAGGCAATTTGGTCCCTGATAATATCCCGGGCGAGCTCTATGTCTCCGGCGCCGGTGTATGTGATATGTACCTGAATCGGCAAGAGTTGAATGAGGAGCGATTTTTAAAGGATGAATTTGGACGTAAAATGTACCGGTCCGGTGATATTGTACGGCGGTTGAACGACGGCAGAATCGTCTACATCGGCCGATCTGATCAACAGATTAAAATCAGGGGCTACCGGATTGAAACAGGAGAAATTGAGTATGCTCTGATGCAGCATCAAAAGGTTCAAACGGCAGCAGTTGGGGTACATGAGTCACCGGCCGGTAAAAAAATTATTGCCTGGTGTACTCCGGCTGACATTCAGCAGCCCGATGAAACAGATCTGAAGATGTACCTCAAAAAACTCCTTCCGGAGTATATGATACCCTCTTTCATCTTTATTCTGGAATCTTTGCCGGTTACAACGAACGGCAAACTTGATACCAGCCGGTTACCCGCACCTGCAGCCACTGCTGAGCCCAAATCGATCCACTATGCAGATGATCAGGATCCACGGCTATGGATTGCACAAATCTGTATGGGTGTGTTGCAAAAAGACGAAGTTCCCTATCACCTCAACTTTTTTGATATGGGATGCGATTCATTGAGCATCAATCTGATATATCGAAAATTGCGCGAACACCTTGGTCAGGAGATCAAGGTTACGGATCTGTATGAATATCCTACGGTAGAACAGTTGAGCCGTAGAATAACAACCATCAGAGGTTCAAACGGCAAGAAACTGAACGGTCATGGCAACCATGAAGCGGAGCGCCTAAATGATCGACAGACGAAAAGCGATCCACCGACCGAGATCGGCAATAAATCACGAATGGAACTTCTAAAAGAGCGCAGGAGAAGATCCCGATGAGATTTGAAGATTATCCATATGAAGTGGAGACACGTGTTGCCATTATCGGTAGTGCCATGAGAGTACCCGGAGCAGATTCTCCGGAGCAGTTTTGGGAACTTCTTTTGAGCGGCAAAAGTGCAATTCAGCGATTGAATGTACGTGACCTGCACTCAAGCGGACTGAATAGCGATCTTATTAAAAATCCCAAATTCATACCGGTTCACGGTTCTATCAAAAGTATCGACCGCTTTGATGCGCAGTTATTTGGTTACAGCCCCAAAGAGTCGGAATTGATGGAGCCGCAACAGAGAATGTTACTTCAACTTGCCTGGCATAGTTTGGAGTCTGCCGGGATAGACCCCAACCGGACCGATTACAGGATTGGCACGTTTACCGGAGTTGGTTCAAATCAATATGCTCAAAAACTGATATACCCAAACCCGGAAAGGTTCCGGGATATTCATGGACACTCCTTGATGCTGGGTAATGAAAAGGATTTTTCTGCCACCCGGATTGCTTACAAACTGAATCTGAACGGGCCGGCAATCAACATACAAACAGCCTGCTCAACAGGCCTCGCTGCCGTTCATTCAGCATCTCAGCAGCTACTCAGTATGGAGTGTGATGTAGCACTTGCAGGTGCCTGTTCGCTTCAAGTTCCTCAAAATTCAGGTTATCTCTATAATGAGGGTGGAATACTCTCAAAAACCGGGTATTGCAAACCTTTTGATGCCTCTGCAGATGGTACTGTTGGCGGCAGCGGGGGTGTTATGGTGGTCTTGAAACGGATGGATGATGCTATTCGTGACCGTGATACAATCTATGGAGTCATAGCCGGATCTGCTATGAATAATGACGGATCACAAAAAGCAGGTTTTACCGCGCCATCTGTAGGCGGACATATTTCAGTCATTAATGAAGCACTGAGAGTTGCTAATCTGGATCCATCACAAATTGAATTTATCGAGGCGCATGGCACCGGAACCGAGGTCGGTGATCCGATCGAATTAACTGCCCTTGATCAGGTATACGGCAAATATAATCATAACGAAGATTCATGTTTTGTTGGAGCGGTGAAAGCAATAACAGGTCATCTGGATACAGCCTCCGGACTTGTGGGTTTAATGAAAGCCCTATTGGCGCTCAAAAATCAAACATTGCCGGGCAACCACTATTTCAAAGAATTAAACCCACGATACGATCTTAACGACAGCCGACTGAAAATTGATCCTAGTAACAGGCAATGGCACTCCGATAAAGAGATCAGAAGAGCTGCAGTCAGTTCACTTGGAATGGGCGGAACCAATGTTCACCTGTTACTGGAAGAACCACCGGTGTTATCAAAAGTGAACAGAGCGGACTCTCGTACACCTCAAATTTTACCCCTTACAGCAGCGAATCCAACTGCATTGGAATCTGTCAAAAAACAGATCGATGATGTATGCCAAAATCCGGATAGTAACATCAGTGACATCGCAATCACTTTACGGGAGGGCAGGACGGAACTGGATTGGAGGATGGTCACAATCCGGGATCAGGAAAGTGAAATAGCGGTATTCAATCCTCAGAAAGTTGATCATGGGAAAAATGCATCATCAAAAAATGTTTTTCTATTCCCGGGTCAGGGTTCCCAATATGCAGGAATGGGTTCAAAGCTATATCATTTCAATTCTACTTTTAAAAAACATGCCGATCAGCTTATCACGTTGTCTGAAGAAGTGGTTCCTGAGCTCGCTTATCACTTTTTCAATAGTGGGATCCTGCCAAAATCCGTTGCGGAGTCTCAGGTATGTATCTATCTGTTGCAGCGGGCGCTGACCCGATTCTGGCAGGAGATCGGCATAACTCCCGACATTGTTCTCGGACATAGTCTGGGAGAGTTTGCAGCAGCGGTTGCGTCCGGAGCCTTGGGGGAATCGGATGCCATCAGCATAATTTATAAACGGGGCTTACTCATTGACACTACCCCTGAAGGTGCCATGCTTACCATACTTGCGGATTGGGAGAGTGCCTCAAGCCTTGCAGGTACAGGATGTGAGTTGGCTGCATTAAACGCTCCCGGTATCATCACCGTTTCCGGTTCAACTGATGAGATTGAACGGATGGAATCAAAACTGGATGAGCATGGCATAACCTGTGTCAGGTTACAGTCGAGCCGGGCATTTCACTCTAAAGTATTCCAAAAAATTGCAGAACCTTTTTTGAAACAGATTCAACAGTTTCAAACGGGCTCTCCCTCTATTCCGTGGCTCAGTACTTATTCCGGCTCTGAAATTGAACGATTGGATCCCGGGTACTGGATTCATCAGATGCTGCAGCCTGTACTGTTTCAAAAAGCCTGCACCTTTTTTAACGAAGAGAATCACTACCGGTTTTTTGAGGTTGGACCCGGAAGCCAGCTTTCCGGACTGATCCGACGCAACCTGCCCTTTGTCAAAAAATCTGATCTTCATCAATCATTAGATGATACCGATCCGGAATGGAGAGGAATACTGAATGGTGCTGCACAGTGCTGGATTTCAGGAAAGTCAATCCATTGGAACTCACTCTATCCGGGTAACGATACCTATAAGGTTTCGCTGCCGGGATACCCCTTTGCTGAAACCACCTACTGGCTTCCCGAACCACCTTCAGTTAAAAAAACCGTCAGATTAAAAGAGATCAGGAGATCAGACACTATTTCGGAGCTGCCCGAAGATTGGATTCACAAAAGCACGTTCGAACGATCGGCATCGGTCAATTTACCATCAAAACCACTTTCAATACCTCTATTTCTGATATGCAATGATCCTTTTGGTGATTCATTGGAAGCAATCCTGGAGTGTTCGAAAAGGAGCACCATCGCAAATGCGAGAGATTTGATAACCGGTTTCCCGGATTCAATGGAGGAAGAGAGAGTGCATATCGTCTGCTACCTCGGCAAGGAGGATAGAGCTGAGGATCTCTATCACTTCAATCAGTTTATGTCTGCTTTATCTAAGTCAAAAAGCAGTGTTAAAATTCTTGTAACTGTTTTGTGTACCGAGGGTATTGAAATCACGGGTGACGAGTCCGTACAACCGCTTGGAGCGGCAGTGGCAGCTTATTTGAGAGATCTGCAGATTAAACTTGGCCGAATGTCACTGCACTATTTGGATATTCAAATGAACCATACACCGCAGCAAATTGCGGCATTTGTCTCAAAAAGTGAAGTCACTTCTTTACAAAAAGAGGGTTATCGGGAATTTTTCTACCGGGGT
>SKZL01000272.1 GCA_007127395.1 Balneolaceae bacterium | reverse complement strand
TTTTACTCATAATTCAGTTTAAATATTTTTATGCAATTTATTAAATAAAACGCTCTCTATGAACCATTTCAGTCGAATTGATCCGGTATGTGATAATCTTACCTCAGAAACAGAGTTAAATACTGTTACGATATATCGCAACATTGCCTAATTACCCGTCTCATCTTTTTTCCTTGGAACCGGATCATATCCTGATGTTCCCCAGGGGTGACATTTGGACAAACGTTTAACTCCAAGCCAAATACCCCTGAATGGCCCCCACTCCTCAATAGCCTCCATCATATAAAGAGAACATGTGGGAGTATGCCTGCAGCTGGGACCCAGATAGGGAGATATTGCTGCCCGGTAAAATTGAATGGTTAGAATCAATATCCGGGATATCACCCTTTTTAGCAGATCAACGATCGATTTCAAAATTGGTTCCGCTTTTGTCATCTTTGAGTCTGACACCAATCTGGTTCAGATCATCCCGAATCTTGTCTGATGTGGCAAAATCTTTCTTCTCTCTTGCCTCCAGTCGGATATCGATCAGAAGTTGAATCAATTCGTCGGTTAATCCATCTTTGTCATCACCACTATCCGCCTTAAGGCCTAAGATATCATAAACAATTTCTTTCATCGTCAGGTTCATCCGTTCAAAAAGCGCGGCTGAGATCTGACTCTTTTCCAGCTGACCGTTATAGAGTGCATTTACTTTAGCAGTGAGCTCAAAAACAGCTGCCAATGTCTGAGCCGTATTGAAATCATCATTAATTGTACTCTCGCAACGACTGCATGCATCCTGGATCTCTTTTTCAACATCAGTCAAAGCTTCACCTTCTTCTGCCCTGAACTCTTTCACAGACAATTTCTCTAACAGGGACATTGCCGACATCAAGCGTTGATACCCTTTTTCTGCAGAGCCAAGCGCCTCATTTGAAAAGTCAATTTTACTTCGATAATGTGATTGTAGCATCAAGAAACGTACAACCATTGGACTGTATCCACGATCCATCTTGTCGTGATCACCGGTAAAGACCTGTTCCAGATTGATGAAATTTCCTGCTGATTTACTCATCTTTGCCCCATCGATGGTAATCATATTGTTATGAACCCAATAACGAACCGGTTCATGGCCATAAGCACCCTTGCATTGAGCAATTTCCGCTTCATGATGGGGGAACTGCAGATCGAGTCCGCCACCGTGAATGTCAAATTTTTCGCCCAGATATTTCGTACTCATAGCTGTACACTCGAGATGCCAGCCCGGATAGCCCTCGCCCCAGGGAGAATTCCATCTCATGATGTGTGATTCACCGGCACGTTTCCATAGGGCAAAATCATGCGGGCTTTTTTTCTCCTCCATTCCGGCCGTATCACGGCTTCCTGACTGTAAATCTTCCAGTACCTTTCCGGACAGTTCTCCATATGGTTCATCTTCACGGTACTTCTCCAGATCAAAGTAGATATTACCATTCACCTCATATGCATACCCATTATGCATGATTTTTTTTGCCAGCTCAATCTGTTCAATAATATGGCCGCTTGCCGTTGGCTCAATATCCGGTCGGAGGCAGTTCATTGCATCCATACCTTTGTGATAACTGATTGTATATCTCTGGACAATCTCCATCGGCTCAACCTGCTCTAATCGTGCCTTTTTCAGGATTTTATCCTCTCCCTGTTCAGTCTCTTCTAACTCCAGATGCCCCACATCGGTGATATTCCGAACATATCTCACCTTATAACCTCTCGCTTTCAATGTTCTGTAAATCACATCAAATGTGACTGCAGCTCTTGCATGACCCAAATGCGGATCGCCATAGACGGTCGGGCCGCAGACATAAAGGCCGACAAACGGAGGTTTGATAGGTTCAAAAACCTCTTTTTTCCTGGATAAGCTGTTATAAATCGTTAAAGGGGTGTCACCAGATTCAGTCATCGGTAATAAACTTCAGATTCACATTACATCTCAGTATCTGCGAGGATATAATCTATAAAACGTTGTTGAGTTACTTTTTTCCGGAATTGGCCACTGTATTCAGTGGTTACAGTACTGCTTTGCCTGTCTTTTATCCCTCTTGTTGAGACACAAAGATGTTTGCACTCCAGAAATACTGCAACATCTTCCGATTCCAACGACCTTTTTAGCTCATCAGCAATCTGCAGTGTCAGCCGTTCCTGTACCTGCGGCCTTCGTGAGTAAAAATCTACGATTCGATTTATTTTGGACAATCCAATGACCTTTCCGGAACTGATATATGCCACATGTGCTTTCCCAATAAAAGGCAGAAAATGGTGCTCACAGAAAGATGTGACATTAATATTCTTCTCAAGCACCATATCCGCATATGCATACTTGTTTGAAAATTTCCGGGCAACAGGCCTGTTTGTTGGGTTCAATCCACTGAAAATCTCCTTTACATACATTTTCGCGACTCTGTATGGCGTACCACTTAAACTCTCATCCTTTAAATCGAGTCCCAAAGCATGCATGATTGCTGCGAAATGCTCTTCAATAGCAGCTATTTTTTGGTCATCTGTCAGGTCGAATGCATCTTTTCGCAGGGGCGTGACCAGTGAAGTGGCCTGATGATTTTCACCCAACTCTTCTGCAATCTCCTGATCCACAGGCGCCTTTTCGACACGTTGTTTATCCTTATTCATTTGCTTCTTTAAAGAGTAAAACTTTTAATTTTTTTCAGCCTGAAAGTTACGGGTTCTGCCACCAATATCATAATGATCACAACGATGCTATCATTTTGCCGTTGTGATTTATCCGGCAGACTTCAATCACATCAATAGAGAAGTTTTTGGCCTACTGATTCACTCTCTTCTAATTTCAGTTTTAATCTGTATTCCAGTGAGGGGGATTATATATGCAGCATCAAATTCCGCCCTGATCATTTCACTCCCCTTCCTTGTCTGCATATCTGGTTTTATTCCAGCGGATTGTTTGATAAACATCGATACCGGTCTATCATTTTTTTAATGTTAACTGAATTACCTTTTATCAAGAGTGGATTTTAGATGCAGCATCAAATTCCACCCGGATCATTTCTCTTCTCAATTTGGTTAAAATCGGAGAGTAAACTGACCGGTTTGTTTTAAAAGGTGTAATAATCAGGCTTAAAAGACTTAATTTTCTCCTTAATGATTGAATATTTTAGGTTTTTTCGCCTTTTTTTCCTTTAATTAAGGTGAATAACCGGGTTTCATTATGAATTATAAAGAACTGATCGATCAACTTTCGGAGAAAACCGGTAACACCAAAACCGGTACCAAGAAGATATTGCAGGACGCCATAACCGTTCTTTCAGAACAGCTGGAAGATGGAAAGGGTGTCTCCATACCAGATTTAGGAACATTCAGTACAAGAATTACACCTGAGAGAAAGGTATACAATCCGCACTTTGATGCTGAAATGATGGTCCCTAAGAAGCGGGTTGTTGAGTTTTCTCCAGCAACAGGGCTCAAAGAGGAAGTAAAGTATTTGGGGAAAGAGAATGAGTGAAAAGATCACCTTTAAGGAGTTGGTCGAACTGATTGCCAAACAGTCTGAACAGAGTCAGTCTTCAGCCAACAGTTTTATCAGTGAGTTGGTTGATATCATTGAAAGTGGCCTGAAATCAGATGGACAGGTCTCGATTTCCGGATTTGGTAAGTTTGAATTACGGTGGATGAAGGAGCGGACCGGGACAAATCCGCAAACCGGTGAGCAAATCACCATTCCTGGCCAGAATAAAGTGGTTTTCAAACCCTTTAAAGCTCTTCGGGAAGGGGTTAATACACCTTATGCCCATCTGGAAACCACTGTCATCGATCCGGAGAAAACATCTAAAAAGGAGGTGCCAAATGTAGCTTCAGCGCCTTCGAAAGAGGTAAAAGCTTCTCCTGTAAACAATACGGGTTCCAACGAGACTATTGACGATCTGATCATCGAACGGGAAAACCCGCTACGCAAGGAGAAAAAAGAGAGTGAACCGGCAGTTGCAGCTACAGTGGCATCCGCTGTGAAACCTAATCCCAAACTCGTCAAAGAGGTTCAGGATAAAGGTTCATTTAATTGGTCATTTGCCGCTGCAGGAATTATCGCCCTTTTAGCCTTCTTGTTGCTTTTCTACATCATCCAAAGAACACCTGATACCGACCGGACTCAGGTTTCTGAACAGATTGAAACTCCTGTACTGCCAAACGGTGATGCAGCTGTTCAACCTTCAGATGAGCCTTCAGAGGTAATAGATGAACCCCCTATTGAAGCGGAATCATCACAAAGAGGTGAATTTGACCTCGAATCTATTCAGATAACACCCGGACAGTCACTATGGACTATTGCAGAGGCCGAATTGGGAAATGCTTATCTGTGGCCTTTGATCTACCATCTGAATCAAGATATTATCGACAATCCAAATCAGATACCTGTTAATACCAATCTACAGATACCCGTTATATCCAACCCTGATGATCTCAATGAATTTGAGCTCGATCAGGTCGCCAGAGGCTATCTCTCACTATATCAATGGAACAGAGAGAATAATCCGGATGAAGCAAGATTTTTCCTGTGGGCAGTTGGTGTTTTCTCCACAGACTTGCTTGAAAACCTTCCCTCAGAAGTTGACGCAGAAGATCTGGCTTTTGCAGTCAGCCGTTAGACAAAAACTTAAACAGGAGATACTATGATTCGCCATATTGTAATGTGGAAACTTAAAGAACAAGCTGCAGGCGCTACCCTTAAAAAGAATGCAGAAAAATTGAAACTGATTCTGGAGGGATTGAGAGTAAATATTGATGAAATCAAAGATGTTGAAGTAGGCATCCAGATATCAAAAGACGGAGGGGAAGAGTCGTGCGACGTCGTATTGATTTGTGACTTTCTGACTGAACTCGATTTTCAGATGTATACCCGGAATCCACATCATAAGAAGGCGATCGACTTTATTGAAACAGTGGCTGAAAAACGTTATTTCGTAGATTATAAAGTGGATCTCTGAGTTATATGAGTGAACAGCCTTCAGGCACTGCCGAACCGCTTTCGATATCTGAATTGAGTCTAAACAACCCCGTTCTTCTCAGCAGGAGTGTGAAAAAGGTCTGCGAAGATCTCTTAGGGTTTCTCATAACTTTTGCAGAAAATGCATCTGATACACCTGTTGAATCTACCCATCAAATTCGCAAGAAATTGAAGTTCTTCAGGGCTTTCGTGAAGTTACTTAAACCGTATCACTCAATGGAAAAAGTGAAAGAGGTCAATATTCTGCTCAGAGATTTTGGCCGGATTTTTTCTGATCTGCGTGATGCTCATGTCAGGGCTATGATGATAGATGAGTTTCAAAACGATCCCTCATTCGGGCACTCACTATCGGATCTTCAGTCACTGGATAAACGAAACAAAAATGAGATCAAACAGTTAGAAACCGGACTGTTTGAACCTCA
>SKZL01000013.1 GCA_007127395.1 Balneolaceae bacterium | reverse complement strand
CTCTTTTGGATGCATAATCATTCCGTCAGCTCCCATGAACCATATCGGAACAAATATCTCGATTACCAATGTGTATTGAGCAGTTTCTGAAATCTCCAATGGCGGATTCAAATCCACATCAATTTCAAAATCTTCTGATGAACGGAACGTAAAGTCTTCACCATTAAACACTCCTTTCACGACTACAGAATAACTGCCCGTTTCATCCCGAAAATCAAAATCAGTGACATTAATATCAGAATCCGGTTTTTCAATTTCCATCTCAAATTCATCATAAAAACCTGACGGAATCTCCGCCTGAATGATTGTCAAGGGTGTTCCATCTAATGGAAGGTTAACGATAAAATCGTCCAAGTCTTCCAGCTCAAAATCAGCCGTTCCACCGGTTCCTTCCAGTTCAAACTCTTCAATGAAGAATTTAACTTCCCGTATTTCGATCTCATTGGTTCCATCATTTACAAGGATCGCCCCATTTTGAGTCAAAGAGGATTGGATTTTAGCACTGTTACCAACGGAACTGGCCTTCATTTGAATGGTACCTTGCCCATCATGATTGATATGGGGTTCGGTCGTATCGCAAGCTGTAAATGCCGCTAAAATAACAATGGCTGAGATAAGGGATATCCCATGGATTTTTTTATTAACATAACTCTGTGATTTTTTAGTTTTGGTTCTTCTCATTGCGGCCTTTTTTGTGCATTCGACCTGCTTTCACTACTTATAACCACAGAATCATATTTTGTTCCAATAGGCTTGAATTATACCTCCGGCAATCTCCATGGCCTTCTGTATTCAGGCGTGACCAAACGGTTTGCCGCTTCACTGTTCTTGAACCGCATATTCTCCTCATCCCATTCCAGATAGGTCTCTCCGACCCGGGCTGCAATGTTAGGTATATGGGCATGAAGTGCCGCTGCATAACCCATCTCGGGCGTACAACTTGGAGTATTACGCGTTTTTATGCAATCCAGAAAATCTTTTACATGTGCATCATGAGCCTCCCCGGCTGTACTTACATTCCGGCTTTCAGCCCGATAACGGTTGTTGCTTTGGTCATATTCCGGTTGAAGCATATATCCATCCCGGTTCGTAACGATGGTTCCATCGTCACCTACAAATGCAACACCGTATAGCCTGTCCCACGGACCCACCTGTATTCCTGCTGTCATGTTATATTGAATCACATAATCTTTTTTCGGATAGAGCACACTCATCGTGTCAAAGGTATCTCGCATCCTGGATTGCTCAGATGTATTGGATGCATAACTCATCACCTTTTCAGGCCCACCCAGCAGATTATCCGGCCAAAGAGCCATATCGAGCAGATGCACACCCCAATCTGAAAAGAGCCCGCCTCCGTAATCCCAGAAATGCCTCCAGGATCCATGAAATCTTGCGTTGTTAAACGGCCTTTCCGGTGCCGGACCTAACCATAAATCGTAATCGATGCCTTCGGGTACATCACGGTCTTCAGCAAAATTCGCACCGATACCATAATTGAAATTCGCCCATATCTCAATTTTTCTCAGCTTACCGATACCCCCCGACTTTACAATACCAACTGTCTCCAGAAATGCCGTATTGCTACGCTGCTGCTGGCCAACCTGTACCACACTGTCATACCGATTTGCAGCTTTCACCATGATGGCACACTCCGCAATCGTATTGGCAAGGGGTTTCTCAACATAAATATCTTTTCCGGCTTCACAGGCATGGACAAAATTGAGACAATGCCAGTGATCCGGTGTCCCGATAATGACTGCATCCATCTCATCCAGCTCCAGCATTCTTCGATAATCTTTGTAGAGCCTGGGCTCATCCCCATTGATCTCTTTAACCGACTCTGCCCGGCTGTTCAGAACATTCTCATCCACATCACAAAGCGCCACACAGTGGACTCCTTCATTTGCAAGATGATGTCTCAAAATGGAAAATCCATGATTCCGGCATCCAATTAAACCTACATTGATACGGTCACTGGGTGCTACCTTCGCACCCCAAACTGACGACGGCAAAATCGTAAAGAGTCCCGCGCCGGCAGCAGTTAATGATGATTTACGGATAAAATCCCTTCGATTGATTTTCATGGTCATTTCTTAGTTAGATGTTCTGAATTTTGTCCCCCGAGCTTCTCCTCAATCCGGCCAGGTTCTGATATAAAGATTCTTAAAATAGATCCTGCTGTTTGGATCGTGAGCCTGAAGCGAGATCGTTCCGCGATCCAGGCTGATTGTTCCTTCCCGTGTTTTTGGCTCTGCAAATGTCATCACAACCTCACCGTCCACTTTAAAAAGTATATCCCTGCCATCTACTTTGATATAGTAGTGAAACCACTCATTGTCATTATGTGGTGCATCATCCAGCACATCATTCACCGCATACAAGCTTCCGGTTTTTCTGCGATCACCATGTGTTGCATTCACCTGAGCCTCATAACCGTACTGTGGCCAGCCAATATGCTGATATCGTGTATGAAAAAAGATCCCGGAATTGGCCTGCGGGTAGGTGTAGACATCTGCCTTAAACTCAAAGTTTACAAAATCACCTCCTGCTACGGCTCCCTCATAAAAGAGATGGCTACGCGGCCCATCTACTACTATTTTCTCATCTTCTACCTGAAATGACTCAAAATTTTCACTGGCTCTCCAGCCATCCAGGCTTTCACCATCCCATAGTGAGACCCACCCAAGGCCACGTTCACTCTCATATCCTTCTTTCGGTGTACCGTCTTCATTCAGCTTTCCGGCTGCCCAAAGGAGTCCGGACGCTACGAGATTCAGATTTACATCATGACCCATCGTTACATTGTGATGGCCCAATGTACTGCTGAAAACCCTTACCCCCTGATATTCTTGAGTCCAGGCAACATCATGGTACATATTCGTATCAATACCGTAGGCTCTTGCCACCGGAGTTACACCATGGTAGAGCTCCACGATTTCATAGAGCTCACCGTGAGGAGTTCGCCATGTTCTCGGAAAATTCGCCATGATGGGATGATCGGTTCTGACCGCTTCCACTGTAAATGCTTGATGGCTTTCGTGGCGATGAGATCTGCCACCCACAAATTCAAACCACATCGATGTATCTCCGCGATAGGAGTGCATTGCACAATGCAGCATCACAGCCGGAACCTGATGCTCAACATGGGCATTCACCAATCCCTCAATGTAGTCTACGTCATCCACACCACTCTGGCAATTGTTGTAAAGTACCAGATCATATTCTCGTGCCCAGTTATCATTTTGATGACGGGTAATTTTTGCCGAAGCATCACTTCCGATTTCATAGTCGATCGTGAATTCAATATTGCGGATCCTCTCACTCAATCCCTTTTCAAGAATTCCCGGCTGTGCATCATAATCGTGCCAGCCTCCGCCGGTAATCATCAATATTTTTAGTGGCTCACTATCTGCGTCTGCATGATTATTGTCAATTGCATAAGCACTGCTCAGTAGCAGAAAGCAGCTTATGATGGCAGTTAGCATTATTGAAAATCTCTTTGACCCTTTTTTCATCATTCTGTTTTTTTCTGGTTTTATTAACTCTGTTCTTTACATATTATAGTTTTAAGAACTACTTTTTCTCAATTATTTGCCACTATAAGTTACATTAAACAGTGTAAACTCTAATTCATTTACAATCCAGTAACCAGATCTATCATGAAAAATCTTGACGAAAACCGCTCCGAACTTAAAATTTCCCGCAGAGATATGATCAAGGGTAGTGCAGCGCTATCTGCGGCAGTCATGGCCGGCAGTGCAATCCCGGGCAAACTTTTCGGCAGCTCTGTTGAACCAAGGAAAAAATTGGGCTCAGGCCGTATCAATCAGATCATTGTATCGTGGCCCTACATGGTATTTGGGAACCAGTGGTCTCTGGATGAGCTCTGTCAGGCCGCTGTCGAACTGGGCGCTCAGGGTATAGAGTTGGTGGGACCGGATGAGTGGCCAACGATGAAAAAATATGGCCTTGTCTGTGGATTGTCGGTAAACGGCATGCCCGACCCACCTTATGAGAAAGGCTTGAACAACCCCCGTTATCAGGAGGAGGTGATTACCAGGACCAAAAAACGCATTGAGGAGTGTGCAGAAGCAGGAGTCAAAAATGTGATCGCTTTTACCGGATTTGAACACCGTGATCTGGACAACCCGGACGCAGGAATCATCCCCCCGGATGAGGGAGCCGCCAATACGGTAGCCGGATTGAAGGAGCTGGCACTTCATGCAGAGAAACATGATGTCACCATCTGTATGGAACACCTCAACTCCCGGTTTGAAAATGACGACTTCAGAGGACACCCCGGATATCAGGGCGATGATATCGACTATTGCGCCGATATCATGCGTGAAGTGGGTTCCTCTCATGTAAAACTGCTCTTCGATATCTACCATGTACAGATTATGAATGGTGATATTATTGCACGTATCAAAGAGTTCGGCACTGACCTGATCGGCCACATCCATACCGCCGGTGTACCTAACCGAAGGGAACTGGACGATCAGCAGGAGATAAACTATCCCGCCATCATGCAGGCACTATTGGATATCGGTTACGAGGGCTATGTTGGACACGAATTCATCGCCACCCGCGACCCGATGGATGGCCTGCGTCAGGCGATGGATTTGTGTGATGTGTAGCATTCTGGCTCAGGGTTCAGAGGGATAACGAAATCATACTTCGCTCTTCTGACATAACCCGGAAAAACTGGGATAGATCCTTTGAAAAAATGGCAGAACAGAGAGATGATAAGTTGCTGGATCAAGGTTATATTGAAACCCCATCGGATTGGGATGAAACAGAGTGGACATGGTAACAAGGGATCCTGTAAGAAGGTTTGAGGTTCATTTTATCACACTCGCACACTAATATTTTCATAAAATGAAAAACAGATCTCTCACTTTAGGACTATTTGCCCTCTTTTTCTCATCATTTTTCTTAACTGAAACCACTTTCGCCCAGTGCCCGGCAAACTCCCTTGCACTCACCCCCGCTCCTTTGGAGGAGCCGTGGGCCATCGAATGGTGGATGCCCCGCCACCATGAAAAGATAAATGAAGAGGGCCGTGAAAAAGCAGAGATTCTTTTAATCGGAGACTCCATCACTCACGGATGGGAGAACAGCGGAAAAGAGGTTTGGAGCGATACATTCGGATCGTATCCAACCTACAACATCGGCTATAGCGGTGACCGGACAGAAAACGTTCTCTGGCGGTTTGAACACGGTGAAATTGATGGTATTAACCCCAAGGTTGCCGTGCTGATGATCGGCACCAACAACACCGGCCACCGTCAGGATCCCGCTGAGTGTACGGCCGAAGGGATCCGGCAGATTGTCAACCGGATCAACGTTCAACTTCCGGACACTCATCTGCTTTTGCTGGCGATTTTTCCCAGAGCAGCTTCTCCGGAGCATGAATTGAGACTTTTGAACGAGGAAATT
>SKZL01000305.1 GCA_007127395.1 Balneolaceae bacterium | reverse complement strand
TCCCATTCTGCATCATTCTCTTTCAGAATTTCCCGGATTTCCTCTTTCTTCTTCTCCTTGATCTTTTTCTCTTTTTCAGCATCATGGTCTTCAAAAATCATGCGATAATCCAGCTTGGCACTATCTTTCTGATCCCAGGTAATTCTCTCGTTGTCGATAATCTTGTAAAAGCTCATATTGATTACTCCACGATCTCTTCTTCATCCATTTTACGCGTTGTAATTTGCCCATCTTCTTCAAGCTCCTTGATCTTTCTGATAATCCTTTGCTGTGCATCTTTTACATCCTTCAGTGGAACAGGGCCAAGGGCTTCCATATCTTCCCGAAGCATATCAGCCGCACGTGTCGACATATTGCCGAGGAACTTATTGGACAGCTCTTCAGCAACACCTTTGAGACCCATGACCAGATCCGTTTTCTCCATCTCATTAATGATGAGCTGAACCGTTCGGTCATTGAAGTGAAGAATATCCTCGAACAGGAACATCTGTTCTTTGATATCAAATGCCATTTGCGGATCCCTCTCTTGAATTTTCTCAAGAACATGGCGTTCTACGGTAATATCCGCTTCGTTTAATATCTGTGCAACCGTTGCTGTACCGCTCTTCACGCGATCACCCATTGTATCGAGTCCACCCATATGTTCCTTAATAACTTCTTCAATTTCATGAATGACCTCTATTGATATTTTGTCCATAGATGCAAGCCTATAGATAATTTCTGCCTGATCATCTTCCGGCAGATAGCTTAAAATTTCAGCTGATTTATCCGTATGCAATTGAGAAAATATGAGTGCTGCTACCTGTGGTTGTTCAGCCTGAATAAAGTTTGCTATCTGCATAATTTTCGTCTCCTGAAACTCATCAAATACTGAGGTCCCGGACTGGGCTTTCAACTTCTTTAAAACATTCTCTGAATTTGGGTTTCTACCCATTTTCCTTAGAATCTCCTCAGCATACTCAATACCACCCTCCAGGATATAACGTTTTGCCTCCATCATCTGGTAATACTCTTTCAGAACCCCATCAACTATCTCAGGCTTGATATTGCGCATTTTTGCAATCTCCAGGGTTATATCCTCAACCTCCTTTTCACTCAGGGATTTCAACATCTCAGATGCGGTCTTGGCACCCACAGTGATCACAAATACGGCTGCTTTTTGTGCACCTGACATTTCACTGACATCTTTAATTTCACTCGCTTTTTTCTTTGTTACCGGTGCCATATTACTTATTTAGCCTCAGAGTTTGACATGACAGCACGCACTACCTGTGCAGCTTCATTAGGTTTCAGTTCCACGAAATCCTTGATCTCTTCCAGCACATATGCTTTCTGTTCAAGCTGCTTTTTCGCCTTTCCTGACAATTTTTTGTCGATAAAATCTTCATACTCCTCTTCTGTCATATCATCCGGTCGTTCTCCACCCTCTGAAACCGGAAGTGCTACTGTATCCGAATTTCCGGATGGCAGTTCACTGACAGTCAGCACAGATTCACCCATATCCATTCGTTTTCGGATACCATTCACCAGGAAGATGATGACTAAAAATGTGATCAAAATGATACCCCATCTGATTATTTCACTCCATGGTGTGGGTTGAGTGACATATAATCCCTGATAATCATTTGCCAGCGGATCAAAGAATTGAATCTGTGTAATCGTTAGTTCATCTCCCCTGACCGGCTGAATGCCCAGAGCTACTCTCACCACTTCACGGAATTCATTTACTTCCTCTGCTGTATAGGGTTCGCTGACAAGTACCATTTCACCGTTTTCATTCTCTTGCATTGTCTGTTTATGATTCAGTAGAACGGATGCCGAGATTCGTTTCAATTCTCCCTGTGACTTCTCAAAGATCTCTCGTGTTGTATTGACTTCATAATTTCTGACCTGTGTTACAGATTCATTCATTCTGTTACTAATCACTGATGTCTGCCCGCGTTGATTGACAGGTGTGAATTCATCAAATGGAACTTGTTGAGAGGTTTCATCTGTAGTTTGATCTGATCGTCGTTCTTCAGAAATGATCGTTCTGCTGTCAGGGTCGATCAAATCCGATTCACGTATCAAACGGTCAAAATCGTGCTCTACAGAGACTCTAAGCAGACTGTTTCCCGGCCCAAGTGCACGATCGAGCATAGTTTGAGCCCGATCTGTCAGATAAGACTCCACATTTTGCCTGAGTTGCATCTGCAGGTTTCCTGACGCAAAATCGGACTGTGACTGAATGCCATCCGTAAGCCTGTTACCGGCCTGATCCAAAACAACTACAGCTTCGGGGTTCAAACCATCCACACTACCGGCAATCAGAGCAGTAATCCCTTCAACCTGCTCCTGTTGTAATCTTTGACTGCTTTTGAGGTTCAAAATTACCGAAGCAGAGGCTTCCACTGATGAATTTTGGAAAGGGGTCCTTTCCGGAAGTACCAGATGTACCCGTGCATGTTCCACCTGATTGAGGCTGCTGATCGATCTTGCAAGTTCACCCTCGAGTGCCCTCTTTTTATTGACCTGTTGCATAAAATCGGTCATGCCGAGCGAATTTTCATCAAACAGCTCATATCCCTTAATATCAGTGTGCATTCGCCCGGTTGTAGCCATCTGCATGCGCAGTTCATGGACTTTAGAACTGGGGACATAAATTGATCGGCCGCTATTTTGCAGCTGATATTTGATACCCTTTGTTTCCAATTCCTCTACCAGTTCTGTAGCTGTATCAGGATCAAGAGAGCCAAATAGAAGAGTGTAATCCGGTTTCAGCGCCCAGTAAAAGATGATACCAACAAAGATAAAGATGGAAGCGACCAGCCCGACAAACATGGTTCTTTGTGCCGGGCTTAACGGCCCGAAAAACTCTTGAAAATTTTCTGTCAAATTACTCATTTAGATACTCTCAGATTTGCATTCTGCTTATTTCGTGATATGCCTCAATGGCCTTATTTCGTATCTCAACCATCATCTGAAAACTGAGTTGAGCACGCTGCATTGATATCATCACATCATGTACGTTATCTGTTTTTCCTGCTATAAAATCCTCAATCTGACGGTCAGACTCTTTCATCGCCTCATCCACACTGCCAACTGCTCGACCAAGCATATCCGCAAAAGATTCCCCTGAACTGATGTGCCGCAATTGGCGGACACCCATTCCGGTGCCATTCTCTACACCGCCTAAACCTCTTAACTCTTCCGGGCTCACTGTTCTGCCTTGTTGTGGCCCCGTTCCAATATTACCAAGCTGGCGCATACCCGTATTGAGATCGCCCCCTTGCAGTTGCTGAATACCGGCTATATTTGCTATTGACCCTATCATATTATTATGATTTAACTTTTTCTATACCCTTGTGTCGATGTTCAACCCGCGATCAAAAAAGCTGCTCTTATGCATTTCCCCCTGCACATTGTAGGATGCGATCGGTTTTGAAGCTGCAAAATTCTTTTGAATCATTTCAGACTCATCCCTGGACAGATTGGGAGGTGAAGGAGAGACTGCCGCTTTTCTTAAGGCACTGTTCTGTGCAATTCGCTCTGTCTGTTGTAGATGAATTGAATCAATATTCATGTTCTAAATCTCCAGTGATCGTTTAATAATTTCTTTTTCTGCTTCAATGGCACTCAAATTGGCCTCATATAATCTTGTTGCACTCATCATCCGGGTCATTTCACGGATCATATCGATATCCGGATACCTTACCATGCCATTTTCATCTGCATCAGGATGGTTTGGATCATACTCCATTCTAAACTTATCCTCTTCCGTCACCCTGAACTCCGGACCCAAACCACCAATCTTATCTCCCGCATTATTGAACTGAGTCGGATTGTTTCTGTTGACATTTCCTACACTCTCTAGTAGCAATTGCCTGAAATTATCCCTTGAAGGAGCTGTGGTCTGCACAGTTTTCGGCCTATATGCATCCGGTGAACCTGATGGCGCAGATGTACCGGCATTTGCAATATTTCTGGACGCAACACTAATCTTCTCCCGCTGGACAGCCAGCCCCTGAGAAGCGGTTTGAAATGTTGAAAAAATTCTGTCTGGCAGCATGGCGTTTGTTTTTTATCTGCTTGGTGATCCCTGTCTATCGGTTGACACCTGTAATTCCGTTTCTTAACAACTCAAAGTGGTGGCGAAGAGACCGGGTAACCACATTTACCCGTATTTGTGTATCACTCATCTCGAGCAACTCATCCTCAATTACAACTTTTTGATCCGATTCAACAATAACCGGATTCGTCTGCATCATTTCTCTTGCGCCACCCTTTAACTGTGCTCTTTGAAGTTCATCCTCAAATTTGACTGAGGTTTTGTTATAACCGGGAGTATCAGCATTTGCAATGTTAGCAGCCGTTACTCTTTGCCTTAGCGTGTAGGTATCCATCGCTTTGGCTAGCAGCTGACTGTGATTACTATCAATAAACTTCATGCGAATATCGGGCTGAGTTGTACTTTGTTGCAGAAACTACTGTTCCAATTCTGTTTTTATTAGGTGCAATTGTTATGCCATCATGCTAAATGACCCTCTTTTTTTATAAATGGCCGATATTTAAGATCTGAACGGAATCATCATCTTTCCCACAACGAAATAATTGACCGCCACTCAGGCAAATTTTTCCACATCATCTTTTTTCAGGGAAAAACGCTTAAGAAGATTTCCTCAATGCTGATAATTGCTTTAAACGATGTTGAATCAACATCCGGAAAATTGAAACAATCATTCATCGATTGACCAGGATAATGTCACACTCTATACAACCAATACCGTTCAGTGCATCAGAAGTGAAACAGCCTTCATTCAGCTCTTCATTTCTTTCTGCAATGGAAACATTGATATCAGACGAATCGAATCCTGTCTTTATAACTTGTTCAAAATCAGACACTATTTTGGTCGTCAATGATTTTATCAGAAAGAATTGTGGGGCTTCATCAATTTTAAACAGATCTTTCAGATCAATCATCGGCAGTAGTGACCTCGCTGAAAATCCGACTGTTTTTTTTCGTGACAACTGGTATAAAATGGATGTGAAAGCTTTTGAACTAAATGGATTGGCACTCAAAAAAATCACTTTGAATGATCCGGATGAATTACCCGGATCAGAAACAATGGCCGGTGTACAAAGTTGTATTTCGATGATTCTTCACAGGTTCAGGTCGCCGCTCACCGGAATCTTGGGGTATATGGATCTGCTTACAGAGTTGATCGAAAGTGAAAAAGAGACTACCTATTTAGATAAAGCACTCTCCGGAATTAACCAACTGTCCGACATGCTTGACGAGCTTGAGCCGTTAACATCCAGTACAATCCCCTCCGAGAACTCCTTTTTTGATCCATCCGATCTGATTCTGGATTTAATCAAAACCAGGTCTGAACTATCTCAAAGTGTCGTGGTCAAAACCAAAAATACCGGTTTGATACATACTTGCAATCAGACACTATTTAAACTACTTAAAGTTCTT
>SKZL01000124.1 GCA_007127395.1 Balneolaceae bacterium | reverse complement strand
TTGGCCCAGTTTACGGCTGAAACAGTTGAATCTTCATTAAAGCAACTTGTCGAGGACATCGGAACCCCTCTCACCGATAGAATTCCGGTTATCATTTATGACTCACACAGTGATTTTTCACAAACCAATGTTGTGAGACTGCCGGTAGATGCTCAGGGAATCGGTGGTGTAACGGATAAATTCAAGAACCGCATGACCCAGCCGTTCATGGGGGATTATGCAGATTTCAGACGTACGATTCAGCACGAATTGCTGCATGCCTATATCAATGACGTCTATTATGGTGGATCGGTACAATCGATCATGCAAAACAATATTCAGCTCGTATTTCCTCTATGGTTTGAAGAGGGATTGGCTGAGTACCTGGCTCTTGGCTGGGATACCCAAACCGATATGTTTATTCGTGATGCAGTTCTGAATAATTACCTGCCCCCTATTCCCCAACTGCGTGGTTTTTTCGCCTATAGAGGTGGACAGGCTTTCTGGTACTATATTGCTGAACAGTATGGACGGCCAAAAATCAGAGAGATCATGCAGCGAATCCGAACCACTCAGAATATCAATCAGGCTCTTGTACAATCACTCGGGTTAGGTGCGGATGAATTATCAGAAAGATGGCAGGAGTACTGGAGGCAAAGATACTTTCCTGAAGTAGCTGATCGCCAAACCTTAACCAGTGTTGCTACACAGATTACCACACGGGCAAGATCCGGTTCATACAATACAAGCCCAACCATATCTCCAAGAGGAGACCGCATAGCCATGATCACAAACCGTCGTGGGGTATTTGATGTGGTTGTTGTAGATGCAAACTCAGGCGAAAGGTTAAAAACAATCATCAGCGGTGCAGACAATCCGATGTTTGAAGAGTTGAATATTTTAAATCCAAACCTCTCATGGTCACCTGATGGAAGTCAGATCGCACTTTCCAGTAAATCACAGGGTTCATATAACCTTGCTATCGTCGATTATGAAACATTGGATAGCCGAACCATCCGTTTTCCACAACTGGATGCGATTAACTCTGTGGCGTGGTCACCCGATGGCAAAAAAATCGCCTTTGATGGAAACATTGGTCCCTATCAGGATATATTCGTCTACAATCTGGAGACCAGCGATTTTATAAATCTTACCAACGATGTTTTCAATGACAAAGAGCCGGCCTGGGGCCCTGACTCTGAAGTCGTATATTTTGTCTCTAACCGCGGCGACAGAGTTCAGCCCAATACCTATTTGGCCGGTTACTCTACCATGCAGCACGACTCATTTTTCCAGACCGACCTCTATAGAACCAGAGCTGGCAGTAACCGTATTGAGCGTTTGACCAACACACCCGGATGGTCCGAGTCTCAGCCAACACTGACTAATGATGGGCGATTGCTATTCGTATCAGACCAAAACGGTATACCCAACATTTACGAGTATGATATGAACAATCGCTCTGTCTATCCTCTTACAGATCTGCAATCAGGTGTTATGCAGATATCTGTATCGGCTGATGGTACAAGGTTAGCATTTAACTCATTAAACAGAGGTTTTCCGGACATTTTTATGATGCGATCTCCTTTCACTTTCAGAAGAGACGCTCCACTCTCTCCTAATGCATGGGCATTGGAACGTGAAGAGAGAGGGATAACCGGATTAGTACCCGCTATCGGTTATGCTCAGGAGATGATAGGTGCACGTCAGCGTGGTAATTATATCTCTGCAAGAGCCCTCACTTTAAGGCCGGTTGCCGAGGCTTCTGATGAGACGTTGATTCAGGATGAAACAGAGGAAACTGAGGCAGATACCACAGAAGAGACTACTCAACAGGATGCGTCCAGAATTGATTTCAGAAATTATCAGTTTGGCGAAGCAGTTGTTCGTGACACTACAATACGGCTTCGTGACGACCCCCGTAATTTCGAACCGGAAGGCAACATTAATGAAGATGGATACTTTACTCCAAAAGAGTACAGGCTTCAGTTTTCTCCCGATTTCAGTTACGCTGCAGGTCAGTTAAGCACGTACTACGGAACATCTGCATTCGCTTTTGTTACATTGACAGATCTGTTTGGAGATCATCAAATTTCGTTTGGCTCAAACCTTGTATTTGACCTTCGTAACAGTGACTACACATTCCAGTACGGTTATCTGAAGAACAGAACCAATTTCTTTGCCTCTTTCTTTCATCAGTCCCGGAATTATCAGACGTTTTTTGGTGAATTGCTTCGATTCAGAACCTATGGAGGCTCGATCGATTTTCAATATCCCCTTAACCGCTATCAAAGATTTGACTATGGAGTATCAGCCATTGCAGTAGCACGTGATTTCAGCACAATACGGGGACTTGGCGGTCGAAATGTAAGTAATGATAATGCCTGGTTTCTCTTTCCGCAGATTACATTTACCGGTGATTATACAGTACCCGGATTTATCACTCCAAGAGGCGGAAACAGGTACTCGATCCGCTTATCGGCAAGCCCTCCACTGGGCTCTGAAACTCCGCAATTTGCAACACTTTTGGGTGACTATCGACAGTATATTGACATCGGAATGGGATACAGCCTTGCATTCAGAGGGTCAGGAGCTGTCTCTTATGGCCGTGATTCCCAGACATTTTTTATGGGCGGGATGCTTGGATGGATCAATCAAAGATGGTCAGATGCGGAAATTCCGTTCGAGCGGCTGGCTGATACTTTCTTTACAGTACCCGCTACTCCATTACGGGGCCATGAATTTAATACTATCTTTGGCGATAAGTTCTCACTGATAAATGCAGAATTCAGGTTCCCGCTTTTTGCAGCAATTTTACCGGGGCCGGTCCCCATTCTGCCGCTTTACAATCTTACAGGTGTAGCATTTATTGACGCAGGCGCAGCCTGGGGGTTCAACATACCCTATTCCCGGTTTACTGATAATACGGGTAATCCGGTCGTCTACTTTGAAAATCCGGCAGGGTTGGATTGGAAAGTTGGAACCAAACAAACCGGTTATATCAACCCATCAACGGGACTTCTTAGAGATGGTCCGCCCCAGGAGGGAGACATCGAAACCAACTTTGTAGATGGGGATATTTTGATCGGTGCCGGTTTTGGACTTCGTACAATCTTACTCGGATTACCTTTCCGGTATGATGTAGGATGGCCTTATGGACGGGGAGGTTTTCAGAGCAGACCAATTCACTACTTCTCGATCGGAATAGATTTCTAAATCGAACAACTACCCATTTTAATAGAACAGGAAATCTCGTTTTTTGGATAGTCCGGGACACTCAAATAGAACAGTCCCGGCCTTCCTTAAACCTTTTTTCACATAAAAAAACAGGACGATACTTTTTAGTTATATTTCCAAGGATGACAGTTTTACATATTTCTTGATATTCACCGTAAGATGAAAAAAGCAACCCTTGGATTACTCATATTTTTCGCCTGTTTCATTCTGTTGATTCAGTGTAAAGATCCCGTGTCTAACAATGAACCGACATATAAATTGGTATGGAGTGATGAGTTTGACGGTGAATCAATAGACAAAAACAGTTGGAATTTCTGGATAGGGCCTGCTTATAATTACGAACTTCAATACTACACAGATAGCGAAAAAAACGCGTTTATTAAAGATGGACAGTTACACCTGCAGGCACATCGGGAGAGGTACAATGGATATGATTATACTTCAGCCAGGATTTCTACAGATAGTACAAGGATAGGGTGGGAACAAGGCCGGTTTGAGGCACGTATCAAAATGCCTGAAGGAACAGGTTTCTGGCCTGCATTCTGGCTCATGCCAATGAGTGAGATCGGTTGGCCTAAAGGAGGTGAGATCGATATTATGGAATATCGCAGCAATCAACCTTACACAACCACCGGTGCTGTACACTTTTGGAAAGAGGGTTGTGAAGGCACAAACGCTCAATGTATGGACTATTATGTGGCTTCTCATACCGTTCAGGATGTTAAACTAAGTGATGAATTTCACACATATACCTTGGAGTGGAGTGATACAGAGCTGGTCTGGTATTTGGATGACACCCCCTTTCAACGGGTTCTTATAGACGAAATGGGCGCGGGTTATGACCCTTTTTCATCTCCATTTTATATCATACTGAACCTTGCTGTTGGAGGAACTTTTGTTGACCCTCCGGATCAGAGCACTCCTTTTCCACAATCACTGATTGTTGATTATGTCAGGGTCTATCAAATGGAGAATTGATTGACCTAAGTTTTAATGCTTTACCTCTCCAAAAAACGGATCAAAAAGTCGGTCTTGACCTCATTAGGCTGCTTCCATTTCACGATCAACGTTCTCTCCTCTTGATCATAATGCCACTGATTCAATCCACTCCCCGCTTCCAGTTCTGTCTCATTGGCTTTAACTGAAACAGGTTCCCGTGAAAAGATAAACTTCAAATGGACCATTTTTTCATCGGGTTGCCCACGATAACCCCTTACCATTCTCCCTATTGTAAATGTAGCATAATCTTCCTGCTCAAAATATCGGAAAGCAGTCGTTGAATAGTCACCTTGCAGATAATTGGTGGTAATGCCATCATCTTCATACAAACGGAATGTACCCGGTGCTCCGGTTGCAATCTCAATAATCAGTTCACTGTTGTCACCATCAAGCAGACGATTGGATTCAGCTCTAAACGGAACGATAGAACCAGCTCTCCTGAACAGGGGCATCTCTAAATCAGATACCTCAACAAGCCAAGATTGTCCGCCCCGGTAGGGTGTTCCCGACCGATAATCGTACCACTGGCCATCCGGTAAATAGACAAACATCTCCTCTGCTCCTTCATGATCTGCCGGTGCTATAAGAAATGCCTCTCCAAGAGTAAACTGTCCCGGATAACCGGAGTCACCTCTGACAAGTTTATCTCCCGATGTACTCGCCAGGTGTGCAAGACTATAAATGTAAGGGAATAACCTGTTTCGAAAATTTCTTAACTCTGCAATTTTCTCATAATAAATGACACTTTCCGGTCTCACATTGTCCGGAGATACCGGTTCAAAAGAGTTCATTATACTGTTAAATGTCTGAAATTGAATCCACCTTAATTTCATTTCATCTGATAGTTCATTCAGAATATCGGGATCTGTAATATCTACAGGCCACAGTGCAAATGGATATTCATAAGTGACAAGCAGTGGGTTTGATACCATCTCAATATGCCCTCTTAAACCATCGAACTGCAGCTGCCCAAGGTCCGGTGCAACAGGTATTTCTCTTTTATCAGATCCCGGGAACATATCGTTAATCCGATTATTAATCAGATCAGCTTTCTTAAGCGCCACTCTCTCTATACCCCCATCCAGGGCACCAAAACTCCATGATGGAGGAAGAACTGCTCTCTGTTCACGTTTTTCCAAAACCGGATCCATATTTGGACGGTTTGTTTCGGGCAAACCCAATCCTGTTGGCCGGTTTACAGGGTCACTTATCATCTGCATTTTTGATATCGATAAGTTTTGGCCGGCGGGTACAAGAATA
>SKZL01000392.1 GCA_007127395.1 Balneolaceae bacterium | reverse complement strand
TATTAAATTGACTCATAATAATTTGATTCTGATTTTGGATTCGTTATTTCTTGTTTTCTGATCCGGCGAACTAATACTCCACTTCTGCACCAAATAGTTCTACAATGGTTTTCAGATGGGGATCTTTCTGCTGAACCTTTTTGAACCGTTCATACGGGCTCTGTGATTCAGTACTGACCGTCTTACTTCTCTCCACCACACAGTTGAACCGAAAATGTCTTCCAACAATTTCTTTCAAAAGCTCAGCCAGCTCCTGTTTGTTCTCCTCTACAATATTTACTGCAAAAACATTTGATACGGAGATAAAGAGTTCTGCACCTTTCAGATCTTTCAGCCTCACATTCTCAAGCTGATGAAAGATCGTTTTTGAAACCCTCTGCTCAAGCAGTGCCAGAAATTCAGGCCATACTTTCTGAACCTCTGATACGTCTGAAGGCCCTCTTTTATTCTCCTCTTCCCGTTGAAGAGGTGCCTGGGCGACATCTTTTACATTCGGCTCAGCACTTTTTTGCACTGAAGGCTGCAGGCTGGTCCTGCCCAAAATCATCTCATCATCTTCTGTCGCGCTTTTCTTCGCAACATCTTCATCAACTTTATTCTGAACAGTGGCCTCATGCCGAATATCCGATTGTTTCGACAACCGTTCCGGCTCTTTCGACTCTTCCCGCTGCTTCGCCACCGGCTTGAACTCTACCGGCTCTTTCGGATTTTCCTGCCTCGGCTCCGGCTCTTTCGGCTCTTGCGGTTGTTCCGACATCGGTTCCGGTTGATTCGACTCATCCGGCTTATTCTGAACACTTTCTTCCTTAAACACTGTATCCGCCTTTTTCTCAGGCTCAAAATCGTGATTCGCGCCGGTCAAAGGGAGATTCTCATCGTTTATATGATTTGATGAACTCTCGCTTTCGTCCCTTTTTTGAGAGGCTACATCGGCTGTTTTTTCAGCCTGTGCTGATCCATTTACCGAAACGGAGGAGTCCTGCCCTGCGGAATTGGAAGAGTCCTGCCCTGCGGAATTGGAAGAGCCCTGCCCTGCGGAATCGGAGGAGTCCTGTCCTGCGGAATCGGGTCCATCTTCCTGAACACCATGTTTTACACCTTTTGGTGAGGAGTTACGTTTTTTTTTTAACTCCTCGAGTCCACCCAGAAGTGCCTGAATCTCACTGCTTCGGCCCATATGGATCAGCTTCAGCATCAATATTTCAAAGTGTACCCTGGGCTGCTGCACATCCCTGATCTTCATCTGTGCTTCACTCACCAGATGCAGGATTCTCATCAGATCACTGTCACTGAATTTTTTGGCGGTCTCGATATATCGGGATTTGGTCTCCTCTGTTGCCTCTACCAGGTACATCCGGTCGCTCTGCCTGGCCACGTAGAGATTGCGGATATGTGCTGTTAGCGAAACCAGAAATTCCTGTATATCAATACCCTCCTTAAGCAATCTGTCGATCAGCTTCAGGCCGGTATTGGAATTCTGCTCCGACACCGCTTCCGTAAATTCAAAAAGCTGATCATTCCCGACTACATTCAGCGCCTCAATCAACTGCCGGTATTCGATATTCGTGCCACAAAACGCAATCGCCTGATCCATCAATCCGAGAGCATCTCTAAGAGCACCATCCGCCTTTTTGGCGATGGTATGCAGGGACTCTTTATCGATCACAATACCCTCTTTGGTACAGATCTCCTCAAGCCTCTTCACAATTTCTTCAACGCTTATTCTCTTGAAATCAAACCGCTGAACCCTGGAGAGTATCGTTGGCAGCACTTTATGCGGCTCGGTGGTGGCAAAGATAAAAATGGCATGAGGCGGTGGCTCCTCAAGTGTCTTCAAAAGCGCATTGAATGCTGCTTTTGAGAGCATATGCACCTCATCAATGATAAAAATCTTATATCTGCCGCTCTGGGGCGGAACCCTCACAATTTCCCGCAGATGATGAATATCCTCAACCTTATTGTTGGATGCAGCATCAATCTCAACAACATTCAGTGTCTGGCTGAGTGACTCCCCATCAACAGTATCATCAATCTGATTGATCGATCGGGCAAGTACTCGGGCCATCGTCGTTTTACCCACACCCCTGGGCCCGCAGAACATGTAAGCATGTGAGAGCCGGTTTTGGGCAATTGCATTCTTCAGTGTACTGCTGACATGCTCCTGAGATACAACATCTTCAAAAACCTGAGGCCGGTATGTTCGTGTTAGTGCCCTGTAGCTATTTGCCATGGAGGATTCGGGATTGAGATCGAATGAATGGACTGTGAACGTAAAGGTACAAAAACTGGAGTTTTTTTTTGAATGAAATCTTGGTTTTAAATGATTCAATTTCTGCTAATGCTTGAAACGGCCGCTGCACCCGCAGGGCTCTCCATCTGACCCGGAACTTTTTCCCAAAATCTGCATAAGATCCTTTTGATTCAAACAGACTCTCATTTTGTACTTACGGTTAACAAAAATGCGTTGTATTTTCTAGAGATTAGATCGACTTTTAGAAATTATGTCTCAACGATACCCCGGAAAATATTATTTGATCCTTCTCACTCTTGTTTTAGCCCTGAGCCACGCTGAACTTTTCAGCCAGCCTAACAGGGCATACGACAGAGGCCTGGAAGAGATCTATCGCGGCAATGTTAGCCAGGCACTCGATCTCTGGTACGATGCCTATATGACGGACCCATCCGACGCTGTAGATAGCAGAATCGGTTTTGAATATATCCGGTTTGTCACTGAACGGAACATGCGCTCCTATTTTGAATCAGCCACAGAAATGTACTACCGTGCTCTCACAGAAGGTGAAGGTGCTGAGAGCCGCGTTGCCTTAAGGCAGGAAATAGACCGGTTGCGGCCTATCATCGGTGACGGAATCTACAGGCAGTGGACGGAGTGGTGGAATCAACGATCCGACAGGCTGGGAGTTGACATCAGAGGGTATTGGGTTCAGCAGGACCCAACACCGGCCGATGGGATCAATGAAAGGCTGATTGAACACTGGAGGCGTATTGATACGGTTAAACGGAGTTTTAACAAAAATAGCACTACCGTCTACGGCACTGATGACCGTGCATTAATCTATCTTCGATATGGCCAGCCGGACAGACGGAATAGCGGAATTCTAACACTGCAAAGCCAGAATATCAAACCATGGCTTCAACGGCAGCTTCATGCAGCCACTAGCAGCGGTGCACTATCCAGAAGGAGCGATCACCTCTCTGAGCCACAAGAGTTTGATGAACTGATTGAGCGGCTACAACGCTCAATCTATGAATTTCACCGCTATCCCGAATATGAGGTCTGGTTCTATGAAAATATCGTACCGGATCAAGCCGATCCTATCCTCTTTATGTTTGGCACAGATGTTCGAACCGATCAGTTTTCTCTTCAAACAAGCCTTGAAGATTTCATTCCTGAACGGGCTTTTATCGCTGAAAGGGAGAGAGATCGCGGCGACGATACCATTGAGTTCACCCGTGCAGGAATAACACCGGCTCTGATGTTGCAGCTCCTTTACTATGAGCAGCTCACAAGAGTTGATCCATTCTTCGAGAGGCGCCTGAATGATCTGCGTGATTCTGTCCTGGAACAAGGTCTGGAGGCTTACAGGGGGCTGGATCAGATATTCAAAAGTGAGAGCAGGGAGATGGTGAGCGCGAGACAATTACAGATACCCCGGGAAAAATCATCCTATGAAGAGATATTGCCCAGAATTCCGATGACTGTACATCAATATCGATTCCTGGATATGGAAAATGAGCTGCAACCGGCCATCATCACCTATATTGAAAGTACGCCACAAGAAGCCTTTTTAATCGACTATCACAGAAATATGGGCCGCACCAATGGAAATGGTGAACTTTTTGAACCGTCCAATATTTTGGAAAATTTCCCGCTATATGAGCTTAAACACACGCTTCAACGCTATAGCAGGGCCTGGGACATGATAGCTCAGCATGAAGATCTGCCGCCACTCTATCTGCAACGAAACGATCCTGATGTGGAATCAACCTCCCATTTCATCAAACCCCACACGGGCAGGCATCAGATGGCTGCATCGGTTCAGCTTTTAAACCACGACCCTGATTCCAGAACCATCAACGAAACACCTTTTTCACCGGCAATCCGCGGCTGGAATAAATTGCAGTACAGGCAGCCGGTACCGCTTCGGAGCCATGCCGATTCACTGGAGGTTGCAGACCTTGTTCTGGGCTATCCGGACTCCACCGGTTTTACGGAACCTTTTACATTCAGGGTAGCCAATAATCAGATCATCCCATTCGGGGAAACACTGTTGCTCCATTTTGAAGTATATAACTTGCAACGAAGGGGTGACAGTTTTACCCATTTTGAACTTACCTACCGGATTCTGCCGGTTGATGACCGGGGTAAGGTATTGAGTGATCAGACAGAGTTTATTCTGACACTTAACTTCATCAACGAGGAGATTCATGTGATCGAGGATCTGGAAATTGAGACAGCCGACCTGTCGCCCGGTCTCTATGAGCTGGTGGTTTTGATCATTGATACCGAATCCGAACAAGAGAGGCAGAGAAGGATTCGGTTTGAAGTGGTCGGGAGTTAAAAGTGAAAAGTGAAAAGTAGAAAAGTGGAGAGGAAGCCCGATAGTAACTGGAACTCTCGCTATATCTCCACATTTTCACTTCTCTACTTCTCCACTTTTTAAAGTCTTCTAAATCGATAAAACATCAAATCACGCTTTCTCTTTGAAATACCAGTCAAACAGAAGCGGGACTACGATCATGTTCAGCAGTGTGGCTGAGATTAACCCGCCCAAAATGACAGATGCCATCGGGCCCTGTATTTCATTACCGGGTTGATTTCCGGTGATTACCAGAGGCAGCAAGGCCAGGGCAGTCGTTATAACCGTCATTATGATCGGCTGTAAACGATTAAGCGAGCCGGTGATGACAGCCTCACGTACTGCGATGGATCGGGCATGAATCAATTCATTGTACCTGTCGATCAGTATGATTCCATTTCGGACAGCGATCCCAAAAAGTGTTATAAAACCGATCAATCCGGCTATACTCAATATTCCACTGCCAAATTTGACCACCATAATACCCCCCACCAAAGCCAGTGGCAGGTTCAATAAGATCAACAGAGACTGCCCTACTGACCTGAATACGGTATATAGTGCCAGATAAATAATAATCAGTGATAGAATACTCACAATCAAAATAGTTCTCGTAGCTTGCTTTTCCTGTTCGAACTGACCTTCAAACGAGAGGATATATCCGCCGCTTAAATCGATCAATTCGGTTGCTCTTTGGCGAATGTGATCGACCGTGCCACTCAAATCTCCCCCTGTGATATTGGCCTGAGTAACCATCATCCTGCTCGCATTCTCTCTTGTGATCATTCCGGGCGCATAACCCACTCTTACCTCAGCAAGGTCCCGAATACGTATATGTTTACCGGACGGCAATTCGATGAATGTCCGGCCAATTGCATCC
>SKZL01000268.1 GCA_007127395.1 Balneolaceae bacterium | reverse complement strand
GTTTTGGCGCGCCCCTCTGGCTTCTTTCTCTCTATCTGTTGCTGGCGGTTGTTTTTAATATAAAGGCGATACGGCGCAGATTGTTGTCGGGTCCATTGATGAAACTTCTGGATGCTCTTAAAATTCTGCCCGCTATATCAGAGACGGAGCAGACTGCAATTGATGCTGGAACAGTATGGATTGAGGGTGAGCTTTTCTCCGGGAAACCGGATTTGAGGAGGTTAGCTACTGAAAGTTATCCGGATCTGAGTGATGAGGAGAAATTATTCATGGATGGCCCGGTTGAAAAACTTTGTTCCATGGTATCGGACTGGGAGGTATTCCAAGCTAAGGATTTCACAGAGGAAGTATGGGATTACATGAAAGAGAAACGATTTTTTGGTTTGATCATCCCAAAAGAGTACGGTGGGTATGGTTTCTCGGCAAATGCACATAGTGCCATTGTAGCAAAACTTGCATCCCGATGTGGCCCTTTAGCCACTACGGTGATGGTTCCCAATTCACTTGGGCCTGCTGAATTGTTGATGCACTATGGAACACAGGAACAAAAGGACTACTATCTGCCACGATTGGCCCGGGGGGAGGAGATTCCATGTTTTGCATTAACTGAACCGAATGCCGGATCTGATGCCGGATCAATGCAGAGCTTTGGTGAAGTATTTGAAAATGATAAGGGAGAGATCTTCCTGCGCCTGAATTGGAATAAACGATACATTACCCTTGCAGCAATCTCCACTGTGATCGGTTTAGCCTTTAAACTACATGACCCAAAAAATTTACTTGGAAAAGGGGAGTTCCCCGGAATAACCGCCGCACTTGTGCCAAGCGACACACCGGGTGTAGAATTGGGTTTACGCCATGATCCGCTTGGAGTACCTTTCTATAATTGCCCAACCAGAGGAAAGGATGTGGTAGTACCTGTAAATTCTATTATTGGTGGCAAAAACGGGGCAGGCAATGGATGGAGAATGTTGATGGAGTCGCTGGCTGTAGGGCGTGGTATTTCACTTCCTGCACAAGCCGTTGGCGGAGCAAGAACGGCTGTAAGGGCAATCGGGGCTTATGCAGCGATACGTAAGCAGTTTGGGCTTAATATCGGCAAATTTGAAGGTATTGAAGAGCCTATGGCAAGAATTGGCGGCTATACCTATCTGATGGATGCTGCGCGAAGTTACATCTGCGGAGCCCTGGATCAGGGTGCCAAACCTGCAGTGGTTACGGCAATTGCAAAGTATAATTTTACGGAACTGGGCAGGGAAATTGTGAATGATGCGATGGATATTTCCGGTGGAGCGGGAATATCGAGAGGCCCCAGAAATCTATTGGCTCACTCTTACATAGCAATGCCGATAGCGATTACAGTTGAGGGTGCAAATATACTGACACGAACATTAATGATCTTTGGCCAGGGAGCAATCCGCAGTCACCCGTATGCCCTGAAAGAGATTCAGGCATTAATGGAGAAAGATGTTAAGAAATTTGATGTAAATTTCTGGAAACATATCGGCCATGTTTTTGAAAACGGTATTCGTTCCCTTCTTTTGACAGTTACCAGAGGAGTTATTGTAAGAGCACCGGTGAAAGGAGCCGCAGCGAAGTATTACAGAAAATTGGCATGGGCTTCATCATCATTCGCTTTTATGTCGGACATCGCACTGGGCTCTTATGGTGGAGCACTTAAGATGAAGGAGAAGCTTGCCGGGCGATATGCTGATATCCTGAGCTGGATGTTTCTTGCTTCAGCCACTTTACGCAGATATGAAGCAGATGGAAGAAGAAAAGAGGACCTTCCATTATTGAAGTGGTCGATGGAGCACTCCTTTTATAGAATTCAGACAGCATTTGATGAAATTTATTCGGAAATTCAAGTCCCCGGTTTGAGTTGGATATTCAGAGGACCGATCGCCGTATGGTCCAGAATAAACAGAATTGGAAAGAAACCTGCAGATAAAACCGGGCAGGAAGTGGCTCAGGCCATGCAGAGTTCCGGTGAACTGAGGGATCGTTTGACGGATGGCATCTATCTGCCATTCACACGTGACGAAGCATTAGGGAAACTTGAGTATGCTTTGAAGCAGGTTGAAGTGAATTTTCCCATATATAAAAAGCTCTATAAAGCCACCAAAGAAGGAGTGCTCTCAAAAGATACTCCATTAAATCAGTTGGATTCAGCAGTTAACCTTGGTGTGATTACTCAGGGCGAAGCAGAATTGGTTCAAAAGACTGAAGAGGCTCGCTTTGATGCGATCACAGTAGATGAGTTTACACTTGAGGAGTACAACAGCGGAGCTGTAAACAAGCCGGATCCGGAAGAAACGAAACAGTATAATGAGAACAATGTTCTCTTATAAAGAGCGTTCATTAAGACGAGAGCAATCATGGGCCCGCAGGTCAAAACGACTGCGGGTTTTTTTGTGTCTTAATTTCTCTTCCGGCCGAGCTGAGGTTATTCCTAAACATCAGCTTTTATCCGGCTCGTAACAGTATATGAGATAACAATTTTTCCGTGTATTCTGTTGTTCGTTAACATTTATTAATACAGCTTTTCAGCTTTTTCGGCCGAAGTTAAGATGCCTTTAATCATAGCCGAACTGAATCCGCCATGTTCCATTTGATTCAAGCCGGAGATTGTACACCCTTTTGGTGTTGTTACTCTGTCAATTTCATATTCAGGGTGATTGTGCATTACACTTAACAGTGCAGCCGCACCTTTCGCTGTCTGAGTCGCCATTGCCAGGGACTCATGAGAGTGAAAACCTATCTCAATTCCGCCCTGGGAAGCCGCACGTATGGCTCTTAGAAAAAATGCAATCCCACAGGCACAAAGAGCAGTCGCAGAGGTCATCTGCTCCTCCCTGATTACCTGAGTATGACCTACAGTATCAAAAATCTGTTTAGCTATTTCGAGTGAATCGTTGTGTTCAACATCTGCACATATACAGGTCATAGACTCACGAATTGCAATCGCTGTGTTCGGCATCGCCCTCACTACTGGAATTTTTGCCTCAAAATGAGCTGAAATATTCTCAATCATCGCACCCGACACCACGGATATGATGAGATGTTGATTCGGATTCAACAGAGAAGAGATCTCAGTCATTAACATATCCATCTGATGCGGTTCCACGCAGATGATCACGATCTCAGATTCTTTAACGGCTGTGCCATTATCGGAGGTTACCTTGAAACCTTTCTCTTTGAATGAGTCTAGTTTGTCGATTCTTCTTCTGGTAAGCGTAATCTGTTTTTTTGAAAAAATACCGGACGCATCAAGGCCATTGGCTATTGAACAGCCAATGTTCCCGGCTCCCAGTATGGCGACACTTTTCTCACTTAGATTCATGGCAGACATCCTTTTTGATGGATGGATTCACTTTACATTGTCACTGTATCGCAAAAAGTTACTGAAACAATCAAACAGAGTAAGTGTTCAATATCTCCTAACTAAATAAATATGAACTGAACAACCAACTATGAGGGTTCAAAAAATTACAAAAAGTGTGGAAGCGCTTCGAATTTTTGGCACTGATTCAGCTAAATTAAATTTGTGCTGAGATTTATGAATGGGTAACATTGAATTCTATATCAGTAAATTAACGTTTCGGAATGAAAGTATTAAAATTTGGCGGGAGCTCTGTAGGCAGCCCGGATGCCCTGAATAAAGTAGTCGGGATTATTCGATCCAGGTTGGATCAGCAAAGAGTTGTTGTAGTGGTTTCGGCATTCAGAGGGGTGACTGATCAGCTGATCGATATGGCTCGGCTTGCTTCGCAGGGAGATGATCTCTATAGGGATATCTTGACAGATATTGAATCAAGGCATCTGAATACGGTAAATGAACTTTTTCCGGCAAAGAACAGAAGTGAAGTGATCACATCTGTGAAACTGCTGCTGAATGAACTTGAAGATGTATTGCAAGGCGTCTTTCTGATTCGTGAACTCACGAAAAAAACCCTTGATTTCATCGTCGGGTTCGGCGAACGATTTTCTGCTAAAATATTGAACAACCTGCTCCATCAAAATGGTTTGGACTCTCAATATACAGACGCAAGAGAGCTGATAAAAACAGATCGGAATTTTGGGTCGGCCCGTGTGATCACAGCAGCTACATTTCAGAATATTACAGATTATATCAACCGGAATGAGAACAGAATTTTTGTAGTTACAGGATTTATAGCGTCAACAGAAGAGAATGAAACAACCACTTTGGGCCGGGGTGGTTCTGATTACACGGCTTCACTTTTTGGTGCTGCTCTTCAATCTGATGCCATTGAAATATGGACAGATGTGGACGGTTTAATGACCGCTGATCCCCGGAAAGTAAAAAGTGCATTCTCTGTTGATTATGCTTCCTACGAAGAGGCGATGGAACTATCCCACTTTGGAGCAAAAGTGATCTATCCGCCTACCATACAGCCTGCACTTAAATCGGGTATCCCGATCTATATCAAGAATACATTCAGGCCAAACCATCCGGGTACGGAAATCAGTAAGGAGATGCGAGGACAAAATGGGACAATCCGCGGAATGTCATCGATCGATCAAATCGCCCTGATCACACTCAAGGGAAGTGGAATGATAGGGGTGAGCGGTGTCTCTGCGCGGCTGTTTAATTCGCTCGCAGAGAAACAGATCAATATCATTTTGATCACACAGTCGTCATCGGAGCATACAATCACCCTGGCTGTGTTGCCGGAAGATGCAGTGGAATCAAAAAAGGCGATTACCACCCAATTTAAGGAGGAGATTGATGCCGGACAGATTGATGAAATCAGGGTGGAAGTCGATTTATCGGTGATTGCAGTTGTAGGTGATAATATGCGACAGATTCCGGGAATCGCAGGCCGGGTTTTCAGTGCACTTGGCAGAAATGGAATCAATATCGTGGCAATTGCACAAGGCTCATCGGAGAGAAATATCTCATTTGTGGTTGACAGAAAAAATGAACAGAAAGCGATGAACACGCTTCATGACGCCTTTTTCCTCGCCGGTGTGAAAACCATGAACCTCTATTTGGTGGGTGTTGGGCTGATCGGAAGCATGCTTTTAAAAATCATTAAAGAGCAGAGAGAGGTGTTTTTCCGGGATTACCAGCTTGATTTGAGACTGAGAGGCATTGCTAATAGCCGCAAGATGCTGGTTAGTGATTCACTTATACCACTGGATAATTGGAAAAATACTCTGGAGAGGTCGGGTGAAAAGATGAATCTGAATCAGTTCGTTTCAAAAATGAGTGAGATGAATTTACCCAACTCAGTGTTCATCGATTGTACTGCAAGCAAGGATATTCAGAAAGTGTATCACGATATCTTGTCGTCAAGTATTTCCGTAGTTACACCGAACAAAAAAGCAAACTCATCAAATCAGGAATTTTTTAATTCACTACAACAAACGGCACAGAAACATAATTCTGCATTTCGATATGAGACCAATGTTGGTGCAGGCCTTCCGATTATTGGAACAATGAATGAGATGGTTTCAACCGGAGACAGTATTCAAAAGATTGAGGG
>SKZL01000321.1 GCA_007127395.1 Balneolaceae bacterium | reverse complement strand
ATGCTTGAATTAATATCTGCCACCATATGATGAAAAGATTTAATCAGCAGACCCTGACCTACTCAGATCATCTGCGTCAAACCTATACTATTGCTCTTTCGGTTTTTAGCATCGGATTCCTCATCCGGTTATACGAAATTTTTCTTACTTCCACTGGTTATATTTTACCGGATCACACACCTTCCCTCTATCTGCAAGCAGTCATTTTTGATCTCTTCTATTTCGCTTTTTTGGCACTTCTTTTTGCATTAATCTTTTTGATTTTCCGGAAAATTCACAAAAAAAGTGCCCTATGGGTTACAGCATCCATTGCTTCAATCTACTTCATGATTCATTTAGCTTTGGTTCAATATTTTGGTGAAGGGCTTATCTTGCTCGGATCAGATCTATATGCATATGATTTTCGGGAATTGAGTGATACAGTACAAACATCGGTTGATTTTACTGCAGACAGATGGATACCGCTTCTTCTTGTACCGGTATTGTTTTTCCTGTTTACCTATCTCTTCAATAACATCTTCTGGAGTTTACAAACTGCCCTGTCTGCATGGTTTGCCATTTTGATTCTCGCTCTCTCCAACCTGTTCATGTTCCCATCAGAAGATAACTATGCCAGTGAATTCGATTACAATATCATCTCAAATAAAACGGCACACTTTGTCCGTGATTCAGTAGATTTTTTAATGGAGCGCAGAAGAATCAGAAACTTCACAGGGCCGGAGTATCCGCTACTCAGGGAACCCGATACAGAAGATGTTTTGGGTTCATACTTTAACAGTGGCGACCGCCCCCCAAATATCGTTATCATCATGATTGAGAGCTTCGGAGGAACGATGATGCCTCCTCATGACCGGTTCGGGGGATTTACCCCATTCCTTGATTCACTAGCTGCAAACAGCCTCTACTGGACGCATTTTCTGGCTACCAGCGGACGCTCTTTCAACATGCAGCCATCCATGCTCGGATCACTCCCCTATGGTGAAAAAGGGTTTATGGATTTGGGTTATATGGCACCTGAACATCACACATTGATTTCGATTCTGGGGGATAATGGATATCTGACCAACTATTTTTCCGGTTATGATACCCGGTTTGATAAACTGGATCAGTTTCTGGAAAGGCAGAATATTCATCTGCTGATCAACTCTTCAAGGTTTCCGGATGAATATGAAAAAATGGATGAAATTGAAGGTGGATTTACCTGGGGTTATTCTGATAAAGATACCTACCGTAGAGCCTTTGACTTTATCGACCAGTTCGACAACAGCACTCCCCGGCTGGATATCTTCTTTACACTTAATTTCCATGAGCCTTTTATCATACCGGAAACCGAAAAATATGACAACATCTTTCGTGAGCGCCTTGAAGACTTGAATCTTCAGGAAAGCAGAAGGGCCGAAATTGAACAGTATGACGAGATTTTCAGAGCTCTTTTATATACTGATGACGCAATTAAAGAACTGTTTGAACGCTACCGAAACAGGGATGATTATCAAAATACCATCTTTGTGATTACCGGTGATCACCGTATGATCCCTGTACCTCACATGAATCGCATCGACCGGTATTATGTCCCATTTATGATCTACTCACCCATGTTAAATGAGTCCAGACAGTTTGCCGGAGTTTCTTCACACCTGGACTTCACACCTTCCATTCTGGCTTATTTAAACCAGAACCATGACATCCGTTTGCCGGATTCTGTTCACTGGCTTGGAAAAGAGCTCAATATGAGCAGCACTTTTTCAGCCGATCGAAATGTTCCATTCATGAGAACTAAAAACAGCATGCCCGATTACCTGTCGGGCCGATATTTTCTTTCCAGAGACCAACTTTTTGAATTGGAAGAGGGAATGCTTCTGCGTCCGCTGAATAATCCCGATTTACAAAACGAGATCGCTGAACAGTTTTTGGATTTCAAATCGATGAACCACTATGTGACAACAGAAAATAAGATCATCCGTGTACCGGAGGATCTGCTTCAGCGAAGAGCTCAAATCATCGAAGAAGAGTCATTTTTCATTGATAACAGGTTGCAGGAAACAGGGACGGAAGAGCTCTTCTACATCGCACGGGATGAAGCCTTTGAAGGAGAATATACACGTGCACGGGTTATTCTCAGAAAAGTACTTCGTGAAAGCCCCAATTTTTATGACGCAAGGCTTCTGCTTGGCAGAACATATGCATGGGATGGCGACTATGCAGAGGCACATAATAGCTTCAGTGAGGTTCGCAGGCGCAATCCCGATCTCACTGAGACTTATGAAGCACTGGCCGATCTATACTACTGGCAGGGTGATAGAGAATCAGGACTTGAAATGATCCAAACCGGTTTACAAATCAACGCGAATGAACCCGGATTAATTTATCGAAAAGCCAGGTTTCTCTTTTTGGCTGATAATCGAGAGGAAGCAATAGATTGGTTCCAAAGAGGAGTTGCGATCGACCCCGATCATGAACTGAAGCCGATACTGGAGAACCAATTGCAGATCAGCATTGAGTAATTCTTACTAAAAACGGATCTGTAGTCCACCGCTTAGCGTGTAGATTTCAATAAATTCACCCGGAGCGAATGTAAGCTCCTGCCGCGCTGCATCAAAACCGGCAAAAAGAGCCAGGTTATAGCGAAGGCTTTTGAACAGATCAATTCCCAAAAACTGAGACTGAACAAAAAACAGATCCCCGGACACATCCTGAAATCGCCTCTCTTCAGGTGAAAAACCGAACCCACCCCTGAACGTTATATAATTGTCCGGGCCGGCAAAATACCTGCGAGCTCTCAGGTTTACCGATCTGGATACACCCACGTTACTGGGTGTGATATATGGCCGGATTGTAAAGAGCCAGTTTCCCCGATATTTGGTGATCGTACCGGTATAGATCATCACATCACTGTTTTGAAACTTCAGATATCGAAATCCCAGCGAAACCTCAAACGCTTTCGGCAGGCTTTTATGGAGTTCCACCCCGGCCCTGTACCTGGGGAATATAAAACTGTCCGCAAACCCGAAATTGAGATAACCGTACCAGCCATCTGCAATACTGGGATAGTAGTCAATTTCTGGTTGAATACCCGTTGTGTTGAACCGGTCTGCATAATTGAGTCGCGCTATAAAAGATCCGATAGAACTTCCTCTCGATAGCTGAACATAACTCTTTTGAGTTGGATCAAAGATATCCGAAAACCAGTCGTATGTATATGATCCCGATAGGGTATAATTCTGAGACGATATGTTTATACTCCTTCTCAGCTCTGCAGATTCGCGGTTGGCCGGGTTCAGCTGATCCACACGGTTCAGAATTTGAAGTGCTGCTCTCTCCTCCCCGGCATTATATTGAACACTTGCACTCTTCAATAATATTTGCAGATCAGTCGGATAGATTCTTGTAGCCCGATTCGCAACTTCGATTGCAACGCTGTAATTCTCCGCCCACACCTCATTATCCATGGATGCCATCAATGCATCCCGATATTCGGGTGAATGATCCAATACAAAATCGAGCTCTCTTCTGGCATCCTGATACAGGCCGTCCCAAGAGTAGGTTCTTGCAATCAGAATACGAACATCGTGATACCCCGGTGAAATTTCCAGAATTGCGTATGCCAGCTCACGAGCTTCGGCACGTTTCCCATCAAAAGCAAGTTCACGGGCTTCAAGAAAAGCTTCATCTACGTTATCCACTTGTTGAGCATAAACTTGCTCATTCATATGAAAAAAGAGCAATCCGGCAGAGAGTAATAAGATGGACAGTTTAAAAGTATGTTTAACCCTCATAACATCTACATTGAATTAACTGATTCCGATTGGCTCTTTCTGAACAGGTATTTTAGGCCTCACATAATTCAGTTTAAGCAAGTTTATGATACTTTGGAACTTAAAATATACTTTTGGCAAAGAACTTCTCAGAAACTTTTCCCTTTTTCCTCAAAAACATTTTCTTAGATTACAAGAGTACCTGAACCCTGTACCCTGAACCCCCTGTACCATGTGCCTTGCACCCTGAACCATGAACCATTAATCTGATTTGTAAAAAATGGGTTTTACTCTGATCGACGGTATCGTCATTGTCATCTACCTGATTGCTGTTGCTATATTTGGAATATGGTCGGCCGGCACACAAAAATCGACAACAGACTATTTTCTGGGCGGACGCACCATGCCCTGGTGGGCCATCCTTTTCTCTGTTGTGGCCACCGAAACGAGTACACTCACATTTATCAGCATACCGGCTGTGGCCTACGGTGGAAGCCTCACATTCTTGCAGCTAACTTTCGGTTACATCCTCGGTCGGATCATCGTCGCCATCTGGTTTCTGCCGGCATATGTACAGGGTGAACTCACCACTGCCTATCAATATCTGGAGCAGCGTTTTGGTTCAAGCATGAGGAAAGCCGCCAGCTCCACCTTTATCATTACACGGCTGCTGGCCGATGGTGTACGTCTCTTCGCAACGGCCATTCCCCTCGCCATCATCTTCCGTTTTGCCGGTGTTTTTGACGGATGGGGCGATATGGAGATCTATCTGCTCTCGATCTCCCTCATATCCGCCATTACACTTGTCTATACATTTTTGGGCGGGATAAAAGCGGTCATCTGGATGGATGTGGTGCAGATGGTGGTCTATATCGGAGGAGCCCTTTTTGCACTGGTGATCCTTTTTGGCAAACTGCCCGTCTCCTTTCCTGAGGCGATAGCATCTCTCAGCGATGCCGGTAAGTTTACACTTTTCAACTGGGGCGGTGGACTCACATGGTCCGAGTTCATGGCTGATCCGTATGTCTTCTGGATCGCACTATTTGGTGGAGCCGTCTTCTCCATCGCATCACACGGAACCGATCAGTTGATCGTACAGCGCTTGCTGGCCACTGGAAACCTTAGATCCAGCCAGAAGGCCCTCATCTGGAGCGGTTTTGTTGCCAGTGCACAGTTTGGGCTCTTTCTGTTCATCGGTTTGATCCTCTATGTCTTCTATGCAGGTGCATCACCGGAATCAATTGGCCTGGCCACGACCGATGAAGTGTTTGCAAGGTTTATCGTTGATTACATGCCGGTGGGTGTGGCCGGATTGATTGTGGCCTCCCTGTTTGCCGCAGCCATGAGCAGTTTGAGTTCATCACTGAACGCATTGGCCTCCTCCACGACGTATGACCTGATCAAACCACTCTCCAATGCCAAATGGGATGATGCCAAAGAGTTGTGGGTCTCACGAATGGTCACGATGGGTTGGGGTGTGGCTCTGACCGGTTCCGCGTTTTTATTCACCTGGCTGCAGCTGAGTGGCGGGGATCGTCCGGCCATTGTAGAATTAGGCTTGGGAATCGCATCCTACACCTACGGCGGACTCCTGGGGATCTTCCTGCTGGGCCGCTGGTTCAACAAGCCGGATAAAAAAGATGCCATGATCGGCTTTTTTACCGGGTTGATCTCACTGTTGTTTATGGTTGAGGGTGCTCTACAGCAGTTCTTGCCCGGCGATGGGCTCACCATCGCCTGGCCGCTTTATACGGCCGTTGGTGCGGCAATTGTGATTTTGGT
>SKZL01000076.1 GCA_007127395.1 Balneolaceae bacterium | reverse complement strand
GCTCTAACCCCAAGGGAAGAGATATCCTCCCACCACCGATGGTATGGATACAAGCCCCTTGATGGGAAGGAAATAAAAAACCCCCGGATGCTGAAGCAACGGGGGTTAAAATTCTTAATGGCTTTTGATCATAGACCCGTTTTATCGGGTATTACCGAAGATGCTTAATCTTCAATCTCAAAATCTTCCTGAACAGGTACAGCTGTCTCTGTCTGAGAAGGAATCGTGAAATCGGACTGTTCAATCGGATCTCCAAAGCCGGTCTGCTGCTGAATGGTACTCTGTGTGCCACCTGAACGGTCGATAGCAAAATTTGCCAATACACTCAGGCTCAAAAAGAGTGTTGCAAGAACAGCTGTTGTTTTTGAGAGGAGATCTGCTGTTCTGCGCGCTCCCATTGAAGCACCGCCGGCCATACCTGCCGCCAAACCACCGGACAATCCCTCTTTCTGGCCCGGTTGCAATAAAACCACTATAATCAGCAAAATGCAGATCAGTGTGATGAATGAAATAATAATTCCGTATAACATAATAGTCGTTTTTCAGTTTTTGCAAAGAGTATAAAAATATCACTATTTACGCTTTTAACAAAGCCTATTCTGATAATGAACTATAGGGTTAACGTATGAGGCCGGGGATATTGTTTTTTGAGTAGAGAAGTGGAGAAGTGAAAAGTGGAGAAGTGGAGACTTTTCACTTTTGCCTTTTCACTTTTCACTATTTTGGAATCGGCTGTATCAAAGATTTCTCATTGTTTTTCAAATCATTTACTCTCTTTGTCACCCTGAGAACAGAAAAATCTGTCAATAAAAAAGTATCGTTGTACTCCTGAAAAAATTGTTCCTGTTTCTCTTTTCTGTTGAGCCAATTTTTCATCTGTTCAGAGTTCAGCACCAGGGGCATCTGGTCACTCATGGGTTGAATCAGCGGATTGGAGCGGGTCGTGATGATACTCGCATAGGATTTATCCCCCAGCAGCACACCGGCAACAGGCATAATCGGCTTGTTCAGCATTCTGACAAAAAAAGGATGCTCTTTCTCTCCATTTTTTTTCCAAACATAAAAACCGCTGAGAAGTACAATACACAATCTTGACCTCTCAGTTTTGATGCTTTCCCAGAATGACTCTCTTTCAATTGTCCCGGTCGGGTCGGTTTGACCCGCCGCCTTTCCCCACTGAGCTGTTTCCAAAGTGTGATCATCCGGTTGAGTACCTGCAACAATCAGGCGCAGGCTTCCCCCAACTGGCATGTTATAGTCCGGCTCAAAAAAACTCTTTGTTTCCGGCTCTTTTCTATACTCTTCCGGAATATCCGTTTCACTGGCAAAAAAGGCGACTCTTTTTATTATTGACATCTGAAAATACTGTTTACTTAACTCTTCAAGATTAAACCTTGAGCGTGTTCATCACTCTTCTATTTAACAACTTTAATATATCCGAGAATTCGTTTTTCACAAAACGCATCACCTGTTTTTATTATGATTATTTGAGTATGTTTAAAACAACCGATAAATTTTTGTCGTTTTTGAAGGTGCATTTTTCTAAGCATGCATTTTATTATTAATTGGAGCTGTTTTACTGAATTTTTCGTTCCGGAATTGAATAGCCGGCTCGTTTATCATTGTTAAGATCAGCTCCGCCGGGACGCAGGCAGCATGGTTCTATTTGTAGTATTTGAGATAGGCGCTTGTAACTGACCGGCAGTTAAATTGAAATATTGATCAAACAAATTGAAGAGGTAACACATTGTCGTTTAACCAATTTCGACTCAGCTCTGATATTTTAAAAGGGCTGAAAGACACTAAGATTGAAAAACCCTCACCATTACAAAAGAAAATATTTAAGGCAGTACAGGATAAAAGAGACCTTGTCATTAACACTACCATTGATGAGGCTCCGGAGGTCGGGTATCTAATCTCCCTGTTGAATGAGCTCTCCAAAACCGAGCGCCGGCAGGGGACTCGTGCCATTATCCTGGCCGGTAACAAAGAGCGTGCTCAAAAGCTGGATGAATGGATTTGGGCTATTGGATATCACGCATCTATTGAAAGTGCCTGTTTTACTTCAGACGGTAATGAGAAGGAGCAGATTTCTGCTCTGACTGCAGGTCCTGTTGTTATTGTAGCAACACCTGACCGTTTGGCATCTATTCTGAATAAAGGGCGCATGGTTTTTCGTGAAGTTCAGCAAATGATTGTTGATCAGGCCGAACTGATTGAGGATTGGCCCTCGGTTGAGATTATTTCTAAACGGATTATTGGAAAGTGTCAGAGAATTTTTACTGCATCAAAAGACAGTAAGGAACTACGTGATGCTGAAAAGTTGCTCCTTCAGGATCCTGAACTTGTGACACTTGCAAAGAAAAAGGCAACTACTGAAGTTCAACCGCCTGCTGTTCCCAAAAATCTTACGCAATACTATATTAATGTACCCCCCAGGTCGAAAATTACCACACTTATCAACCATCTGGATAACCATGCTCATGGAACCGACTCTGTGGTAATCTTTACTGCATCCAGAAAGACCGCGGATCGGCTATATAAGATATTGAGAAAAAATGATCGCCGTGCAGTCAGTGTTCATCAACAACTTGAAAAAGATGTTTTTACTGAAAGATTTGAGCGCTTCACTTCTGGAAATGTACAACATTTGCTGGTGGGTGAGATGTCCGCATCTGATGTTCCCCTGGAAAAGGCAGGCCAAGTGATCAACTATGATGTCCCTGAAGAGGTTGCGGAGTATAAACTAAGGGCCGAATTGGTGGGAGACGGCAAAGCAACAAGAATGATCAGCCTCGTCTCCAAGCAGGATCGTAATGATATAGAAACGATCTGTAAATCCCTGGGTTATGCACCGGAAGAAGTTCCATTACCTAAAGAGGTTAAACAAAAGGTAAAATCAAAAGATAGTTCGAAGCCTGAGAAAAAAGCCACTAACAAAAAAAGTGGCCGAAATAACACCTCGAATAAAAAATCGAAACGTTCAAAACCGGAAAAAAGAAAAAAGGGCGGAATGAAAATCAAAGAGCTGCCGCGTCCTACTTTTGATCAGCTCGAGGGTGGAAGGACAGGAAAAAGTAAAGAAAAAGGAGTTTTCGGATTTTTTAAAAAGCTTTTCAAATCGGACGATGAGTAATAATGAAAAAACCCGTTGAAAGTCCTGTTTACTTCCTTAATTTCCGTTGCTTTGCCGGTTGCAGTAAGAATCAGGATTTGTTAGTATAAGTTGAACCATACGGTTAAATCGTTTACAGGCTTAACCGAATTCCTTTTAGTTAACTGTGCATATTATCAGCGACCGTATTGTACTAATGATTATATTATATGCTCAGGAATTGTATTTTTACCCGGTGAACGTATATGAGCAAAACCGGATAAGATATTTCAGACTTAAACAATTGACATCAGGCTATGAAATTTAATGTATCAAGTAAAGATCTAAATAGCGGCCTTTCCGCAGTAATCGGAGCCGTTCCAACTAAAGCAACTCTTCCCATCCTGGAAACTATTCTGTTTGAATGTGAAGAGGGTAGGCTCAAACTGACCGCAACCGACCTCGAAATCTCTATTATCGAGTATCTGGATGCTGAAATTGAGGATGAGGGTGCGATTGCCATCCCTGCTCGCCGGCTGCTCGAAACCCTGCGGCAACTCCCGGATATTCAGGTCTTTTTTCATGTTGATGATAATCATAACGTTGAGTTTAAGACCGACAAGGGTAAGTATAAACTGGTCGGAGAAGAGGCAGATGATTTCCCTGAAATACCCGATATGAATGAGGGAGTCACCTTAACCACAACTACAGAATTGATTCAAAATGCGATTGACCGCACAATGTTTGCTGTTTCAACAGATGATCTGCGCCCCGCTATGATGGGTGTCTTTTTCGATATTGGAAGCAAAGAGTCCAAATTTGTAGCTACCGATGGACACCGGCTGGTCAGATATGTCAACAGAGATTTCACCTCAGATGAACCTCTCTCTTTTATTGTACCTGATAAAGCTTTGAACCTGGTTGGCAAAGCCCTCGACGGAAAGGAGTGCGATCTCACGGTTTCAAGTGATCATGCGCAGTTTCACAGTGGCAATACAATCGTTATCACCCGTCTTATCAATGAGCAGTACCCAAACTATGAGTCGGTAATACCGCGCGACAATGACAAGATTTTGCTGATAGACAAGTCACAGATGTTGTCCACCGTTCGGCGTGTATCGGTCTTTTCGAGCTCCACTACCAGGCAGATTCGCCTGATGCTGCAAAAAGACAAGCTCACCATCCGTGCTGAAGATCTTGACATGAGCAGTGAAGCAAAAGAGACTATTTCATGTGATTATGCATCAGATGAGATGGAGATCGGTTTTAATGCAAAATACCTGGCAGATGTGCTCAGCAATGTGGCCGGTGATGAAGCAAAATTTGAGTTCTCCACTCCAAATCGTGCAGGTATCGTAAAACCTGCAGAAGAGGGTGACAATGAAGAGATGCTGATGCTGGTGATGCCGGTAATGTTAAACAGTTACGGCTCCTAAACAGAAGCATGCAATCAACTTCCATCATTACGCTTACAACCGACTTTGGATATCAGGATCACTATGTAAGTGCAATGAAAGCTGTGATTTTGGGTATTACACCGGATGTGAGGCTGGTCGATATTTCACATCAGATACCACCGCAAGATACCATGGCCGGTGCCTGGGTGGTAAGAAACTCGGCTATGCTTTTTCCGCCCGGCACTGTACACCTTGTAGTGGTTGATCCAACCGTGGGCACTGAACGCCAGCCTGTTGCCCTCGAGATCAATGATCAGCTTTTTGTGGGTCCGGATAACGGTATCTTTTCACTGATTGCGGAAGATTTTAACTATCGTGCTGTTGCTCTGAACAATCCCGAATTCTGGAGAAAGGGTGGCAAACAATCCAATACGTTTCATGGACGTGATATATTTGCACCGGTGGCAGCACACCTCTCTAAAGGGTGTTCTTTTGATCAACTTGGGCAACCACTTGAGAGCCTGGTAACCTATCGATGGGCAGTACCGATCTCCGATAAAGACGGTATACAGGGCTGGGTTGTCCATATTGACCGTTATGGCAACCTGATCACCAACATCCCTTCATCCATGATCCGTGAAAATATACGGACGTCCAGTTCAATCCGTATCTATGTTGGTAATACAATCCTTCATGAGATCTCTACAACTTTTGCATCGGTGACAGACGGTGAACCCGTTGCTTATATCGGCAGTTCTGACAAATTGGAAATTGCTATAAACAGAGGAAATGCCAAAGAGATGCTTGGAATTGAAAAGGGAGCCCAGATCTCCATTATCATTCAAAAATAGCGAAACCCCGATAAAGGAATTGCGTATCGTCAATATAACTCCGCATAGTGGGGATTAGCCGGTTTTTGATATAGTACGATTATAGATCTATTCGCTATGAAAGAACCATTTCCTCACTTTCAATGTTGGAAGAAGTACAGTCAATTTTTTTAACCGGTATTAGGCCATTTTGGATATATAAACATCATCCACTGTTAACATGGATAT
>SKZL01000214.1 GCA_007127395.1 Balneolaceae bacterium | reverse complement strand
TGAACCCTTTGAACCCTGAACCCTTTGAACCCTGAACCCTTTGAACCCTGAACCCTTTGAACCCTGAACCCTTTGAACCCTGAACCATGTCACCTTTTTCACTCATATCCGACCTCTACCGGAATCTTAGCAGCCAGAAGCTGAGGAGTTTTCTCACGATCTTCGGGATCATGTGGGGGACTGCAACGCTGATTCTGCTTCTTGCTTTCGGAATGGGCTTCCGTGATCAGACCATGCTGAATATGCGCGGTTTGGGTGATCAGATCGCGATCGTCTGGGGAGGCCAGACGACCAAAGCGTTTGAAGGGTATGGAGTTGGTCGACCCATCCGCCTGCGGGAAGCCGATGCATGGATGCTTCAGAATGAAATCGCAGATATCGACATTGCACTTCCTGAATACAATCGTACCTACACGGTTTCAAACGGAGAAAAACGAAGAAGCACTCAGGTGGGTGGTGTTTATACTGAATATTCAGACCTCAGAAATATCTATGAACAGGAAGGCGGACGCTGGCTCAACCAGAACGACATGGATGAGCGGCGGCGCGTTCTTTTTATTGGAAATAAGCTGGCCGAAGACCTATTTGGTGAAGAAGATCCGGTGGGTCAGACCGTGATGCTCAACCAGACCCCATTCACGGTGATCGGTGTGATGCAGGAGAAGATCCAGAACTCTTCTTACTCACAAAGAGATCAGGATCGTGCATTTATACCGGCCACCACACTTTCAGCCATGATTGGCTCAGATCGGATCAATAACATTCTCTACTTGCCGAAAGACCCTGCTTATGCATCCGAAACCCTTGATCAGGTTTATGAAGTGATGGCTCGAAAGCATCAGTTTGACGCCTCCGACCGCGATGCCATCTTCGTATGGGATACAAATGATTTCTGGTCTTTTATCAACTTCCTTTTTTACGGTATCAACGGTTTTTTGGCACTGATCGGATTTTTTACTCTGGCAGTGGGCGGAATCGGAGTGGCCAATATCATGTTTGTCGTGGTACAGGAACGGATGTTGGAGATAGGGGTCCGGCGCTCGACCGGTGCCAGAAGGCATCACATCATGGCACAGTTTTTCCTGGAAACTTTCATGATTGTGGGACTGGGAGCCTCGTTCGGTTATGCTATTGGCTGGCTCCTTGTGCAGGTGACTCAAAATCTGCCGATTCAGGAGTTTGTCGGATCACCTCATTTCTCTCCTGAAGTAGGCATGATCGCATTCATCGTACTCGGTTTTGTAGGCTTTGCATCCGGATTGCTTCCCGCATGGAGAGCATCCCGGCTAAACATCATTGATTGTCTGAGGGGGTAAAGATTATGTGGTTTAACATTTTTAAAGAGTTTTTCAGCGATTTGAGAAGGCAGAAACTGAGATCATCACTCACGCTCATAGCGATTGCATGGGGAACATTGTCGGTTGTGATCCTGCTTGCTTTTGGGCGCGGGCTTGGTACTTCAATGATGGAAGGAATGATGGGAGCCGGTAATCAAATGGTCGTTGTCTATTCCGGTCAGACCGGTATAGCCTTTGAGGGTAACCCGGAAGGGCGAAGAATCCGGTTTGTGGAGGATGATGCCTATCTGATTCAGAGGGCGGTGCCCGGTGTTGAGCAGGTGAGTCCGCAGTATGGGCGTGGTGGTGCAACTCTTCAGACAGATCTGACCCGAACCAACACCTTCATGGAAGGTGTGAATCCCGATTTTGAAATCATGCGAACCATGTATCCGGCAGCAGGCGGACGCTTTATCAACCAGCGGGATGTAGATGAAATGCGTCGGGTACTTTTTCTGGGGAATGATATTGCAGGGCGGTTGTTCGGTGATGAAAATCCAATCGGGCAGGAGGTGATGCTCGACGGCAACCCCTTTACCGTGATCGGAGTGATGCAGGAGAAGATGCAGACGTCCATGAACAACGGGCCGGATGCCAATCGCGCGATCATCCCCTACACCACATTCCGGAATATCTATGGCTATCAATATGTGAACTCACTGCTGATCCGGCCCGGTGATCCGGCTATGCAGGAGGAGGTGATCGCAGGTATACGTAACCTGCTATCATCCAAATATAAATTTCATCCCGATGATGAACAGGCTCTGCCGATGTGGGACTTTATCGAGATGGAGGAGATGAACCGCAAAGTGGCAGTCGGTATTGAGATATTTCTATTTGTGATCGGATTCTTCACTCTTATGATCGCCGGAGTGGGAGTGGCCAATATCATGTTTGTGGTGGTGAAAGAGCGGACTAAAGAGATTGGCCTTAAGATGGCGGTTGGAGCTCGTAAGATTCACATCATCGTTCAGTTTATTTTTGAGTCGCTTTTCATCTCTTTTCTGGGCGGCGGTTTGGGATTGTTGATCTCTGCCGGCATCGTGAAAGGTGTGCTGATGATGAATATGACCGATGGAGCCGGTGAGTTTCTCGGAAAACCGGAGATTTCTGAAGTGGCTGTATTGGTAACGATCTCCGTTCTGGTACTGATCGGGCTCATCGCGGGTATTTTCCCGGCGATTAAGGCTTCGAGGGTAGATCCGGTTGAGTCCTTGAGGTATGAGTGAAGTTTATCTGCTCCGAGGTTTCGGAGAGTTTTGAGTTTTTAGTTTTTAGTGTTGAGTTCGTTGGAAGGAGGACGGGGGTTATTTGAACTCAGAATACTGAATGTCGAATAGTGATCTGTGAAGTGATTTCCTGTAACCTGAAGCCTGCTCATTTTTTGTATGCGTTAGCGCTCATTTGTTGAACACGAAGTGAAACTTGAAACCTAATCTTTTGCCTTCTGCTGCGTGCTGTTCGCAGTCCCGACCCCTCGGGAGTTCAGGTTTCAGGTTGGAGTGGAGCGACAGCTTCTCACGTCTCACATTTCGCTTCGAATCACGTCTCACATCTCACATCTCACGTCTCACGTCTCACGTCTCACTCAAAAAGAGATGAACTCAAATACCGATCCCCAATATCACACGTGATGCAAACAATCACTCCATGATCGATTTCAGAGGCGATTTTTAGGGCAGCGCTTAGAGCACCGCCACTGCTCATGCCGGCAAAGATGCCCTCCTCTTTGGCCATGCGGCGGGCCATATCGATGGCTTCCTGCTGACTCACATCCACGGTGCGATCTACACGATCCGCTTCAAAGATAGCCGGTAAAAACTCGGGCGACCATCGCCGGATTCCCGGAATGGATGATCCCTCTGTCGGCTGGGTTCCCACAATCTGTACATCCGGGTTCACCGATTTTAAATAGCGTGACACACCCATGATGGTTCCCGTTGTGCCCATCGCCGAGACAAAATGTGTGATCTTTCCATCCGTATCCCTCCAAATCTCCGGTCCGGTGGTGCGTTCATGCATTTTATAGTTGTCCGGATTGGCAAACTGGTTCAGCTGATAATAATCCTCGTCACGAGCCATCTGGTCCGCCAGTTCGCGCGAGTACTCGATGGTGCGTTCAGCCGGAGTCAGAATCAATTCCGCGCCATACGCTTTCATCGTTTTGATCCGTTCTGCAGTAGCATCCTCCGGCATGATGAGGGTCAGATTCAGTTTTTTGATCGCTGCTATCATCGCAAGTGCGATCCCGGTATTACCGCTGGTTGCTTCAATCAGCCGATCCCCCGGTTTGATCTCTCCCCGCTCCAGTGCACCGCTGATCATTCCAAGCGCCGCACGGTCTTTTACGCTCCCTCCGGGGTTTTGTCCCTCAAGTTTACAATAGATTGTCACATTCCTGTTCTCCGGACTCTGTTCCAGTTTTATCAATGGTGTATTTCCGATCAGCTCTTCGATTTTCATTTTATTTAATATCTAAATGTAAATTCACTATTCTAAGTATAAGGCACAACGAAGTCCCGACAGTGGTCGGGAGGGCAGAAGATTAGGTTTCAAGTTTCACTTCGTGTTCAACAAATGAGCGCTAACGCATACAAAAAATGAGCAGGCTTCAGGTTACAGGTTACAAGAAATCACTTCACAGTTCACTATTCGACATTCGGTATTCTGAGTTCAAATAACCCCCGGTCTTCGGTCACCCGTCCTCGGTCCTTCATCCCCGGTCTCCGATCCATAGCTCAGAGCAACCAACTCAAAACTCCTCGCCCTACTTAATCGTAATCAAATCCGTATCTCCATCACTATTCGTCATTTTAGCCTGATAGTAGATCCTTGAACCCGCCGGGACACTTTTAGTGAGCCAGACGTTACCGCCGATCACACTCCTTTCTCCTATGATGGTTTCGCCTCCCAGGATTGTTGCATTTGCATAGAGAACTACATGATCACCAATGGTTGGATGACGTTTTTTCTTGGCGTCCTCCTTGTTCACACTCATAGCACCCAAAGTCACACCCTGATAAACCTTCACATGAGAACCGATTTCGGTTGTTTCGCCGATGACAATCCCTGTTCCGTGATCGATACAGAAATGATCTCCAATCGAAGCGCCGGGATGGATGTCGATGCCGGTGCGCCGGTGTGCATTCTCGGAGAGGATCCGCGGAATCAGACGGATACCCAAATTTAACAGATGGTTTGCAAAGCGGTAAGTAGCGATCGCGTAAAAACCAGGATAACTGCGAATCACCTCGGAGGTGTTACGAGCGGCCGGGTCACCCTCACAAATCGCTTCGATATCGAGCATCAGCTTTTGGCGAATTGAAGGGAGGTCATCAAAGATACGGTCCACAATCCCCGGTTGCTGGCTTTTCAGGCAGTCCGAATTGAGGTCCAGAATCCCGCGCAGTTCCTTTTTGAGAGAGACGTATTGAGCCTCCAGTTTGACCCTTTCGGTGTACCGGGTAGATGCGAACTCCGGAAACAGAAGGCCCAGCAGCTCATTAAAAAACGTGGTGACTCTTTTGGGAGGCGGACACTTGGAAGCCTGCGTGTGAGCCGTGTGTAATTCGCTTAAAAAATCTTCTTTCAAATCTGACATAATCACTCTTTTTGATCTTCAATCGAAAGATAAGAAATATTTAATCCAAGCGAGATCGTTCCCCGGATCTATTACATGCACATCAGCAACAGATTTGGGTTACAGGGCAACTCCTACAACGACGGCTACGATTCGATCACGATGAGGGTGAGGATTTTTTAGATTTAACAATCCGGGCAAAGTACGGGTACGTTGTAGGCATGGATCCATTTATCCGAGGTGATTAGGGTAAATTCCTCATGAATAGCCTGTGCAACCAGCAGCCTGTCGAAAGGGTCCTTATGCATTAATGGAAGCCCCCGAAGCTCTTCGATGTGTTTAAATGTGAGATCCAGCCAGATAAAACCGGAACCTCTCAGCACCTCTTCAAATGAATCAGGCAGGTCAATTTTTCCGATCTGCTCTTTGACCGCTATCTCCCATGGCGTAACCACACTGCACCAAACCGGTTTTTCGGTGAGTGCAAGGGGACGTTCAGAGTGCATGAGTCACCCCTTGCACCCTGAACCTTGTACCTTGTACCTTGTACCTTGATACCCTTGTCTTAGCTAAGTTAGCTAATTATTACAATAATAAAAATAATGATATCATTGCAATCATTGATATCATTTGTTAAATTCTATTAACCATACCAAC
>SKZL01000362.1 GCA_007127395.1 Balneolaceae bacterium | reverse complement strand
TTCAGGTCAATATTTTTCACATCAATCGCTGAGTCTCTTTTATACTCGATCTCTTCGTATGCTGCCACTGATAGCGGGGCTCTGTTTTGTAATATATTCTCAATTTCCAATGCCTGAACCTTTTCAGTTGCGTACTCACCGATAGTTGCCTCATAAAATTCTCCCTGACATCCGGAGCCGTACGAGAAAAGTGAAATCAGGTCATCTTTTTTCAGGTGATCCGATTTTGACAGATGGCTTAACAGGCCCACAAAATTGGATGCTCCGTACGTTGTTCCGGTCTGTTGATTAAAAGTAAGCCCCGGGGCTACCCTGCGATCGAAGTCCTCTTTTTTTGATTTCTTGTCTATTGTATCATATTGATACAATAGAGTACGATGGGCTTGCCATGTCATAGCCGGAAAAGGAGCATGGTATATTTGAGCTTTATAGCGATTCAAAAGATCCGGGCTGCCGTAAAGCTCTTCAAAATGAAAATAAGAACCTTCGAGGGCATCGATATATGAGTAGAGGCTGAGCTGGTCATTTCCGATCTCATCTCTGGACGTAGGCCTGAACGTGTCTGCAATTTCTGTTGTCCAAAAACCCGATCTGTTTGGTTCAAAACTGATGATATCGGGTTGTTTACTTACCAGAAAAGCAACTCCGCAGCCACCTGAAATATACTCCATATCTGTCCCTATGTGATTGCGGCTGTAATCGGCTGATACCACAAGGGCCTTTTTACCGGTCTGTGCGACCCAGTTCGCTGCCATCTTTAAAGCGCCTGTGGCTCCATAACAGGCGTGCTTTATCTCAAAATTTCTGCAATTGGCCGGCAGTGAACAGAATCTGTGCACCCATGTTGAAACAGGTTTGCCAAAATCGACTGCAGATTCAGTAGAAACGATCAAAAGCTGGATATCGGACAGGTCGTTTCGATCCGTCAAAGGTTTTGCGGCATTCACAGCAAGTGTTACAGAGTCCTCCCAAACCGGATATACGGATCTTGTATCGCACATCAGGTTGGTTGAGACATACTCATCCGTTTGTCCTCTTTCCTTTGCCAGATCGAATATTGACAGGGAAAGCCGGCCCGCATATAGGTTGATATCTTCAATTCCGATCATTCTACAGACACTCTTTTGGATGGTTGTTCAATTTCATGCTCTTCCGGCCAGCAATATTTCCTTTGGAAAGGGTATGTTGGCAGAGGCGCATATTTCACTTTTGAGCTTTCATAGAACTTTCTCCAGTTGATCTCAATACCGGATTCATACAGTTGTATCAGTGTCTTTGAGATGGTTTCACGAGCAGATATGTCATTTTGCAGAGAGTTCAATCTCATTAGTTGATCCTTACTGTCCAGACACCTCTTAGCCATGTCGATCATTACGCTACCCGGTCCCAGTTCAATCAGGTATGGGATCTCCATCTCTGTGAGTTTTCTGATACCCTGATAAAATAGGACCGGTTTGATGATGTGATTTGCCCAGTACTCTTTGCCCGGTGCGGTGCTGCCGGCCGATTCGCCTGTACTGTTTAAAATAAGTGGCAGTTGTGGCCTGCTGAATTTTAATGAGGAAATTTCGGTCAAAAAAGGTTCAACTGCCGGTTTCATCAGTTCACTATGGAACGCGTGGGATACCTTTAATGGAGAGTACATGATTAACTGTTCATCCAACAGGTCCATCAGTTTCTGTATAGACGATTGATCGCCTGACAATACTGTCTGAGAGGGCCCGTTGCAGCCAGCAACAGATATTCTGTCAAATTTTGATGCCAGTGACTCAGCTTTCTCTTGATCTGTAAAAAGCGCAACCATTCCGCCGGGTTCAGAGATATCATTCATCAATTTTGAACGGGTTTTGATCAACTCGACTGCACTCTCAAGAGTCATGACTCCCGCAGTGGTTGCAGCTGTTATTTCACCAAGGCTGTGGCCCATAACAGCTGAGGGCCGGATACCAAGTGAATCATAGAGCTGAAAAAGTGCATACCCAATCGTGAATAGAGCAGGCTGAACCAGGAGGGTTTGTGTTAAATCGATCGAGTCATCGATCTCACCATAAAGAAGATCCTTAATCAAAACACCCGGACTATTTCCGAATAAATCGGAACATCGGTGAATTGCGTCTCTAAAGACGGGTACTGTTTCGTACAACTCTTTTCCGGCATATCTGTAATCGGTACCCTGTCCCGGGAAAAGAAAAGCGCAATCTCTGTTTCTCTTTAAAAAGTCCCGTTTTTCAATTTTTTGGCCATTTTTCTTTTCAGTTAACCAGTCATTTAGTAGAATGATCAGGCTCTGACGGCTCGTGAAGAGTCCGGCTTTTCGAACCTCATGATGATCCCGCCCAGCATTGAGGCTGTACGCGATCTCCTTCTCGGTGTATTCATTGTTGTTTTCCAGCCAGTCAATCAGATCCCGGATTCGGGCATGGAGTGCTTCGTCAGATTTCGCCGAGATTGTTGCAATATGAATTTTCTCCTCAGAGGGTGACAAATCTGTCCCATCAGTTGTTTTGTTCACATTAAGTTTTTGGAGAATCATGTGTGAATTGGCCCCGCCAAAACCGAAAGAGCTTATGCCAATGGTTTCAGGATTAAGATCGGCCGGTTGTGACTTGGTAGAGATTACAAACGGGCTCTCATCCAGTTTAATGTCTTCATTTTCACTTATAAAATTGATATGAGGCGGTACTGCACCCTTTTGAATCATTAAAACTGCTTTGATCAAACCGGCAATTCCGGCTGCTGATTCGAGATGGCCGATATTTGTTTTAACTGAACCAAGTCCGCACTCTTTAAGACGGTCGGGTTTATTGAAAACAGTGGCCGCAGACCGTACTTCACTTACATCATCCAAAGGTATTCCGCTTCCGTGAGCTTCCAGATAATCCACTTGATCAGGCGACACTTTGGCATTCTGTAGTGCTTTTTGAATCACTTTAATTTGAGAGATTCCATTCGGTGCAGTTAAACCGTGGCTGCGTCCATCCTGATTGATGGCTGATCCCTGAATGACAGCCAATACATTATCACCTGAAGCCACAGCGTCTGAAAGTCTCTTCAACAGGATAACTCCGCAACCTTCGCCGCGCACGTAACCGTCGGCCCTGGAGTCGAAAGACTTACACAATCCGTCGGCTGCCATCATTCCGGCCTGTGAAAAGGAAATTACATTTTCCGGTGAGAGTATAACATTTACTCCACCTGCCACTGCCATAGAGCATTCATCAGTTCTAAGGCTGAGACACGCCTGATGAATGGCATAAAGTGAGGATGAACAGGCAGTATCAACCACATAACTTGGACCGTTCCAGTCGAAATTGTAAGAAAGCCGGTTTGCAGTGATACTGTTACTTACGCCCGTGGCCCCGCGTACAGGGCTCACCTTCAATTTTTTATGAAAATCATTACTGCTCACACCGATGAATACACCCGTGTTGCTCCCCTCAAGAGATGTGGGGGGTATACCTGCATTTTCAAGAGCATCATGGGTTACCTCAAGGAGCAATCTTTGTTGAGGATCCATCATAGAGGCTTCCCTGTAGGGAATCTGGAAAAATGAGTGGTCAAAATGACCGATCTCATTCAAAAAACCACCCCATTTGGTGCTCATTGTATCAACATGATTAAGGTCAGGATCATAGTAAGAATTAACATCCCACCGGTCGGATGGCACTTCTGATATAGAGCAATCACCATTCATCAACAGATTCCAAAAAGAGTCAATATTGTCAGCACCGGGTAACCGGCAACCCATACCGACAATTGCGATAGGTTCATTAGAAGAAGTTATTTCCGGAGCAGCGGTCGTAAGAGTGTCCGGTTCATTACTGACAAACATTGCCAGTTTATCAATGGTAGGATAATCAAAAGCTAAAGCCGGGGAGAATTCTCTTCCGGTTAAATTCATCAAGTCAGAAGAGAGTTGAACGGAAAGCAGAGAATCTAAACCGAAATTCAGGAAACTCTCTTTCGGATTTATCATGTGAGTTGGGATACCGGATGTCTTTTCGATCCAGTTGTAAAGCCAGGTTCTGATCTGTTGATTTGAAAACGATGAAGCAATCTCTTTCTCATTTTCGGACGTATTCATTTCATCATCACTTGCCAAAATTGCAGACTTGGCAATTATGTTGAGTTCATCGTTCAGATATGCATCCTTCATCGCAGTATGCTGAATCTTACCACTACTTGTTTTCAATGTACTGGTAGGCATCGTCAATACAATCTGATAGATCTGGACGCCAAACTCCTCAGAGATGGCTTTCCGGATGGCTGCATAAATTTCATCCGCATCAAAATTACGGACAAAGTTTCTATTTAATTCCTGAGCTATAACCAACTTCTCTTCACCGTCAACCTCGATCGAAAAAGCAGCTCCTGAGTCTATGTGCAGTGCTTCATGAGAAATTTGTGTTGCATATTCCAAATCCTGCGGATAGTAATTGAGTCCGCGTATAATAATTAGATCCTTAACACGGCCGGTGATGTAGAGCTGTTTGTCCTTGGTAAAACCCAGGTCGCCGGTACGCAGGAAAGGCCCCTCTTTAGTATTGCTTGTGAAGGCGTGAAAAGTTTCTTTCTCTTTTTCGGGATGATTCCAGTAGCCGTTTCCGACAAGAGGCCCGCGTAACCATATTTCTCCCTCCTGAAGATCGCCCAATGCAGCATTCGTTTTGGTATCAGCGATAACAATCTCCTGTTCATCAGACACCCAGCCGGTTCCAACAAGAGCTGTCGCTTTTGGAGAATCATGAGGCAGGATTTCCAGTCGCCCTTCAAGCATAGCATCTTTATCAAGATAGATGTAAGAAGGCCCCTCTTCACGGTTAATAGCGGTGATATTCAGTGTGGATTCGGCCTGACCATAAGCAGGAGAGAATACATTTCTTTTAAACCCTGCCGGTCCAAATTTTTCCAGGAACGATTCAATGGTCTCTTTCCTGTTAGGCTCTGCCGCTATCATGGCAAATTGAAGGTGATTCAGGTCCAGCTCTTTTAACTGGTCATCAGTAATTTTGTCGACACAGATTTGGTAGGCAAAATTGGGTGCAGCTGTACCTGTTCCTTTAAAATCGGTAATAGCTTTGAGCCACCTGAAAGGCTGATGGACAAAATCTGCAGGTGATATCAGTATGGTGGTGTGTCCCCAGTAGAGTGGAACAAGATTTCCCAGGATGAGTCCCAGGTCATGAAAATGTGGCAGCCAGTTTACGGTACACCCTTCCGGCCCGTGGCCATATAGTCTGTGCAGATCTTTGATACAGAGTAATACGTTGTCATTCGACATTTTAACACCTTTTGGCTCCGATGTGGAGCCGGAAGTGTATTGGAGGTATAACAGATCATTATCTTTTGGGTAGAAGATATCGGAGTGTGGCAGCAATTCATTGTTAAGGGTATCTGTTGCAATCCATACTCCCTGATCCCCCAGAAAAAGTTCAGATTGTATATTAGCGTGAATTGAGACGTACTGATCTGTGGAGAGAAAAAATGAAGCTTTTGTATTTCTGGAAACGGATTCCAGTCTTCGGTCAGACCTGTTTCTTTTGGGTGGGTAGAGTGGAACGCCAATAACCCCTGCCATCATA
>SKZL01000374.1 GCA_007127395.1 Balneolaceae bacterium | reverse complement strand
TATTGCCTTCCGGACAGGAGGATTTTACACAAAACAGTATTGAGTTTCTAGAGTTCTGGGTGCAGCCCATATTGCCGGGTGGTCAAATGCCAGCTGCTGCATCATTTTCCGATTATGACGGTCAAATATACATTGATATCGGTTTGATATCGGAAGATGTGATTCCAAACTCTAAACTGAACAGTGAAGATGGGCTTGCATTGAACCCGGAAACATTGATTCTTGATAATACGAACAATCCCAGATCCGCAATTCCGGCAAATCCACCGCCACCCGAAGGTCAATTTTCAAATGTAAACAGGGAACTTGAGGACGTTGGTTTGAATGGCCTTCCCAGCAGCGGTGGCATCAATGGATTAAACGAGAGGAATGTATTTGCTGATTTCGTCAGCCGTATTGCTGATCTCTATGGCCGGAATTCCGAAAAATATCAAAGGGTATTTGAGGATCCTTCCAATGATGACTATGTATTCTATGGTGAATCAAAAGTTCAGGATCTGCCTTTACACCAGAGATTTCACAGATTACTTGGATATACAGAGGGAAATACACCCCTGGATCAAAGTGATAAACGTGCAATCACCAATCGGCCGGATACGGAAGGATTGGTGAACCCTTCAACTGTAGCGCTGACAAACGCATACTTCCAGTATCAGGTAGAACTTAATCCTGCCGACGAATCCAGGCTTGAAATCGGTACACCGGGTACATTTATAATCGATCGTGAACCGGGAGCCAGGCAACAGGATCGATGGTATCAGGTCAGAATTCCATTGAGTGAGTTCAAACGCAAGGTAGGTGATATCAATGATTTTCAGAATATTACCTATGTCCGTATCTGGATGTCAGGATACAAACAACCCTTTACGCTACGATTTGCATCTCTTGAGTTTGTTGGAAGCCAGTGGCGACAGGATGAGTCCATTAACACCAATTCTGATCCCAATGCAGAACTTCGGATCAGTACAATCAATATTGAAGAGAACTCCAACCGGCGGCCTTTCCCATACAGACAGCCATCAGGCGGTATCAGGGCACAAATACGCGGCTCTCAGCTACAATCACTACAGAATGAACAGTCTATCGTTTTGGATGTAAATAATTTAAATCCCGGTGCCATTCAGATGATCAAGCGTGTCTATCCCGGCGGACTCAATCTTTTGAATTACTCCAATATGAGAATGTTTGTTCATGGTGAGGGATTTGAAAATAGGGGTGATGCCGAATTAGTTATGAGATTCGGTAATGATCTTGAAAACAATTACTATGAATATCGCCAGCCGGTAACCCCATCAAACCGAAACTACCCATTTCAAATGTTTGATCCCGGTAACTCTGCACAACTGATGGATGAAGCAGAACAGATCTGGTTATATGATGAGAATAGTATGAATATCATACTATCAGCTTTTAATCAGTTGAAACAGTTGAGGGATCAGGAGACTGTAAACAATAGCTCAGATATTTATGAGAGATCTGATCTGCTGGAAGATGCTGCTCCCGGTGCTGTGATCGCTATTAAAGGGAATCCATCATTAGGAAGAGTGACTGAGGTTGGTATGGGAATCAGAAACCCTTTTGACCCTGAGGATCCATCCGGTAATGGGACTCCTGTTTTGAGCGCCCAATTATGGTTGAATGAATTAAGGGTCTCCGGATTTGATAATGAAAAAGGCTGGGCTGCAAACGCAAGATCCTCGCTGAAGCTGGCCGATTTTGCAACTGTTAATGCCAATATGGCCCGGCAGACTCAGGGTTTTGGCTCGCTTGATTCCAGGTTGGGGCAAAGGAGGATCAATAATGAACTCTCATATGACTTAAGTTCAGTTGTAAACCTTCATAGTTTTATACCGGATCGTTTTGGCTGGAATATACCGGTCAATCTATCAGCGAGGAGATCAACAGCAGTTCCAAAATATCTGCCAAACCAGGGTGATATTCGCTTCAGTGATTTTGAAGATGCTGTCCGATCACGACTCGACCTGGGCAGTGATCAGCAAGATTTTCTAATCGATCAGCAGAGAAGGGAAATTGAGACATTCAATGAAACGTATGCCTTAAATTTTTCAAACGTGACTAAAAATAATTCAAGCAGCTTTTTTTCAAGAATGCTCTTTGATAATACTACGCTCAATTATAACTACAATACAACCAACAGCCGCAATCCTCAATACAGATTTCAGGATAATTGGAATTATAATGCATCTGCACGATACAATCTGAATGTCAGAAATGTGCGTTTCGTACGGCCATTTTGGTTTATGGAGGATCTGCCGTTATTTGATCTTTTGTCCGGTTTAGAAATTGGAACACTTCCCAGTAACATTACAACATCAATTTCGACCAGAAGAACGTATGAAGAGAGAAAAAGGAGAGTATTGTTGGGTGAACAGGAGCAATCATTGCAACAGACCCACACTTTTACCTATAACAGAAATCTTGGAGTAAGTTATAACCTGACCCGAAGTATATCAGCATCATTCCAATCACAGACGGTTTTTGACCTTGCAAGGGAAGCAATTGAGGCAAGCGGATTTCAGGGGATAGACAGTACTGCGTTTATTCCAAGGCCATCAATGGAAGTCTATAATGAACTTATTTCCGGCGAAATTTCACCCAGAAAAAACAACTATGATGAGAGCTATACGGCCAGTTGGCAACCGCGATTGAATCAGATAAGACCCTTAAACTGGTTGTCTTACAATGCCAGATATTCAGGTGGTTTCCGATGGGAGAATAGTCCGTTCGGTTCTGAGCTTGGTGCACGTCTGTCAAACTCCTTTCGGCTTGATCATACTCTTCGGATGGATACCAATAATCTATTGAACAGGGTGCCATTTTACAGAAATGCAGCAGAAGCGGATGAACAGTTCAGAAGAGCACGTGAACAACAACGCAGATCGGCTGCAGACCTCTCGGATGAAGAACGACTCACGAGAGGTGTTGGTTACTATACCAGAAAAGCATTTTTAGCGATCTTCAGCCTTCGAAGCGTTGATCTGAATTATAACGATTCAAAAGCCGCTGCTCAAAGTGGATATGATGGAGATTCAAGATTTTTTGACATGTTCAGTGACAATCGATTTACACCATCATTTGGATATCGTATCGGATTAACTGAAAGAATTACGGATCGGCAGCTCATCTCCAATCCCGATGATTTTTCATCCATTCAGTTGCCGGCGAGCAATACATTCTCTGATAATGTGGTTTTGAATGCGCAACTTAACCCGTTTAGTAATATAACAATTGACCTTAGCTGGCAAACATCGTGGGATGAACGAATCACAGAATCGATCACACTTTCACCTTCCAATGAGATCTCATCGATTACAACTGCAAATGGGAATATTACTTCATCAGTATGGGCGTTTGGACCGGGCTATGAAGCACTATTCAGAAAGCAGCTTGAATCTGCTTTTAGCGGTATGAGTGAAGATGATAATGTGATCAGGGACCCACTTGGTAAATCAAATACGGTATTGAATGCTGTACAACTACAGGAAGATTTCCGGAGTGCTTATTTGAGCTCTTCAGAGAGTGCCGGGAAACGGAATTTTACGGCGCTTCCTCTACCGAACTGGCGAGTAAACTTTACCGGTTTGGAGAGATATATACCGATATTGAGAAACTATATGCAAAGAGCTACACTAACACATGCCTATTCAGGTCTATATCGAATTGGATGGAACCTGAACAATAATTTTGGTGAACCGGTTGAACGCAGGTTGGGCAGTTATCTGATTGAAGATTTCAGGCCGGAATTTGAACCTGCTAATGTGAATATTGAACGACGATTTTCACCACTGGCTCAGTTGAATGTGACCTGGGATAATGGGTTGCGCACACAACTGGGATACGAAACAAGCCACTTAACCAGTTTGTCAATGTCCAATTCTCAGGTTATTGAGAGGGTATCCAAAGGGGTGAGATTTTCAGTGAACTATACACTCAGAAATTTTCGAATACCATTCTTCAGAACAACAACAAATAATATCGATCTGACACTGAATGGAAGCTTTATTGAAGATTCTGAACAACGATTTTTACTCTACTCTGATCTGGAAAGGGCACTGCAAAGTCCTTTTGAAACGATTGAAAAAGATCCCTCTGCGTACAGCTTTACACCCAGCCCGCCAACGGGCCAGTCCAGAATCAACAGTTCAGTTGTGCTGGGTTATCGTTTTTCAAATACATTGCAGGCAAACTTTGAATATGCATTCAGCCAGGTTCTGCCCAAATCATCACGCACTTTTAAGAGAACAACGCATGACATACGGTTCAGTATCAGAATCAATCTCAGATCAACCTAATTGAATGCGATTCCATCGATCACGTAGATATGGTCAGTCAACAATAAAGTAGTTGTAGTACCCATTTGACTCTGAATTTTCTCCCTCATTTAATGTAGCTTCTCCTCTGAAGTGAATTACTTCACCCCCTAAAAACCTGCGTGCCACACTTCTTGCAAACCTGTTCAGTTCACTAAGGACAGAAAAACGTTCAATATCATTAGTTCGCCTGATCTCAACTCTTTCACCTGATCCGAATTTAATTTCAAGCAGTTCAGCAACAGAATCACCAAAAAGATCATTTTTTTCCATGTTGGTGATATTCTCAATACCCTTCATCTGAATGTTTCCATTAATGTTCTGAAGACGAAGGCCGATGGTGCTTCTCTCATTACGGTCACTGGGCAGCATAAAGTAAAAGATGTCCCAGTTATGCCTGTCTCTGTGCTCAACATATCTGTAACCACTGTTTACCAGTCTGGTTGTCGTCTGATTTTGGTAAGTATGGTCCATGTACGCAGAGCCGTGTACATCTTTATAATGGCCATCAACAGAAATAAAACCTTCTGCCTCAGCGTAGGGAATATGAGTGACGATACCCACATTTTCACGATCAATCCGGTAGTTTCCATCTCCCCATTTGAGTCCTTTTGCGATATTTTTTAACTGCAAATCGATATCATACTCAATCCCGTCTTTTGAAGTATTGATACGAATTCTGTGCGATTCAGGTAGTTTCCCCTCAAAATAGATTTCGCGTTCCATGCGATTTCTGAACATGAATCTTTCACGATCTTGCACCAGATAATCCAGATTATACTCTCTTGAAAGTTGATAAATCTTATCACCCAAATTGTGTACGGATACCTGGACACCACTCACGGCTGATTTTAGGCTTCCAAAATTTGCAACTGAGAAGGTTACATAAAGTGTGACATCATCATTAAGATAGAAGTGGTAATTCCAGAATTCATTAAAATGACTTCCTTCCATGGTCTGAGCCCAGATATCATCCGGTTCGGAATAAGATAAGTCACCGGTTGGATTCAAAACCTGTGCTGAGATATTTGATATCTGCAGAATAAAAAGTGATGCAAATGTAGCGATCGTCAGGAGATATTTCATTCTTGATGTCTTCTTGAAAATGTGTGTGGCCAACAGTAAGAAAAAATGCTGATCCTCAATTCTATATGCTGAATAAGTATAACAATAAAAATAGATCCTTTAAATGATTAGTGGGTCAAATAGAGAGATTGATTCATACAATGATGTACAGAAATCTGGCTGCATTG
>SKZL01000088.1 GCA_007127395.1 Balneolaceae bacterium | reverse complement strand
GGTCGATATGGATGGAAAAGCGATAGACTCTACGCCATTATCTTGAGCCGTTTTAAGTGCGTTCACGTAACAATTCTTCAGAAAGAACTTTTCAGGTTTATCCTTTCCAAAAACCGGCCCCAGACAATGAATAATAAATTTGTTAGGAAAATTGGGCGCCGATGTAATGACAGCCTCACCCGTTGAGATCGGAGCAAGTTTCCGTGTCTCCTGTTCCAGTTGTGGATCTCCAATTCGATGAATGGCCCCCGCAACACCGCCACCTCTCATCAACTGTGCATTTGCAGCATTCACAATTGCATCACAATCATTCTGAGCTGTGATGTCGCCCTGGACAATTTCCATCTGTATGTTATTAAACCGAATTTTATTCATGGGAGTGACCCGGTAATGTGCTCATAATTTTGTTGATAATATTCTTTTGTATCCAATTTTACTCTCAAAATTGCACAGGTTCATATTTGTAACTCATGACATTCTTGCAAATCACTAAGATTCAAAGCGCTACCAACTAATAAATGAACAGTTTTTTCTATGTTTTATTGTCATACTTATGGAAAAATAAGAGAAAGCGCTACCAATAAAAAGATCTTTCTGTAAGGGCTTTTCTGAGCCTTAAACAGGAAATATTATAGAATGTTAACATAGGCAGTATTAATAGAATGTTAAGACATTCAGTTAGAAAGCGTTTCCATTAAAAAAAGTACGTAATAATGTCAGATCTGAAAAAATAAGATGATAAAAACTATGATTGAAAAGTTGATATAAGAATCAAAAGTCCCGTAAATTTTCATCGTGTTGATACAACATCAACCAAACAAAACAAACAAGTACATTAGTACAAATCGAAACAAACAATAAAACAATGAAAGCTTTACAATTTGTAATTGCAATTGTCACTCTAACTTTAATTACGTTCACCTCCAATACGGCGTCAGCCATGGATGTGGTCAAGAATGACTCTACTGTTGTTACAGAACAAGTAAAAACAGAAAAACTCTTTGATCAATTTGAAACCGGCCTGGTTTATGGGCTCTCATCAGATGTTCTTGGAGTGTTGGAATCTTCAATATACAACGCAGTCAATTTCAAGATTGCATATCCGGAATTCAAATCCGTAAAAGTTGTTGAAGAATTAAACAGAGTAGCATTGGAAGGAATGAATCACTCACTCAGATACAGAGCATTTCTTGCTTTGGCATATTATAAAAATCAGAGTGAATTTGACAATCCAGAAACACTGTTGTCTCTGTTAGACCACAAATATCAGGATGGTATCTTCTATTACTTACAGGATACAATCCGTGGTGATCAATTCACATCTAACATAGAATAATTAATCCGATACATTCCGGGTATCAAATATCAGTTACTCCGAATGTGCTAACCTATGGAGCAGTTTAATTAAAACTGTAAACCACCTACAAATCCGGTTGATTCCAGCAACAGCAAGCGAATCAACCGGATTTTTTTTGTTTCTCAATTTCTCAGTAAGGGAGCGCTAATCCTTCAATATCTTTATTTTGACAAACTGTAGAGTCAACATATACTGACATCTGTTCAGAAATATTGACTCATTGTGGACTATATGAATATTTGTCTCTGCCACAATTTCTAATCTATTTCGGTTTTTACGTCAACTTACAGCCGGTTCTGTAAATCCGACATGTTTATCAAGAGAGGTATATTTTCTGTAATATAATGTATAGAAAAGGATAGAGGGTCTGATCAGAAATTTCATCAAAAATCATCTGTGACCTTTGAATATTAATTCGGAAAGATTATGAATTTCAATAAGTTTACCATCAAAGCTCAGGAAGCTGTTCAGAAAGCGATTGAGTTGGCTCAAAATGAAAACCATCAGGCTGTTGAACCTGCTCATATACTAAAGGCACTGTTATCAGACAGTGAGAATGTGACGGTTAACGTCCTGAAGAAGGTTGGACTGGCTACATCAGCAGTAATGGAGAAACTGGACGCGATCATCAAGAGATTCCCAATTGTGAAGGGATCTTCTGTTTCCGGACAATACCTTTCGAACCAGACCAAAGCAATGTTCGATAAGGCTCAGAAAGAGGCTGACAGCCTGAGTGATGAGTATATCAGCTCGGAGCATATCCTTCTGGCCATTCTTGAAACACCTTCTGAAGCCGGTGCACTGCTGAAAGATCAGGGAGTACAGAAAAAGCAGATTCTGCAGGTGTTGAAGGATGTAAGAGGCAGCCAGAAAGTGGACGACCCGAACGCAGAGAGCCGGTATGAAGCGCTGAAAAAGTATGCCAGAAATCTGAATGAACTGGCAGAAAAAAACAAGCTGGATCCGGTGATCGGACGTGATCAGGAGATTCGACGGGTGATGCAGATTCTCTCCAGAAGAACCAAAAACAATCCGGTTCTGATTGGTGAGCCGGGTGTGGGTAAAACCGCAATTGCAGAGGGTTTGGCGCTGCGGATTGTAAGAGGTGATGTACCGGAAGGGCTCAAGTCAAAACAGGTTGTGGGACTGGATATGGGGGCACTGCTGGCCGGAACCAAGTTTCGGGGAGAGTTTGAGGAGCGCCTTAAAGCGGTTGTTAAAGAGGTGATGGATTCTGACGGTGAACTGATCCTGTTTATAGATGAAATCCACACACTGGTGGGTGCCGGTGCAACGGAAGGATCGATGGATGCTGCCAACATCCTGAAGCCATCTCTGGCAAGGGGTGAATTGCACGCCATCGGAGCCACTACCCTGACGGAGTACAGAAAGTATATCGAAAAGGATAAAGCACTTGAACGGAGACTGCAAACCGTCTACGTGGGGGAACCATCGGTTGAGGATACTGTCTCTATTTTAAGGGGACTTCAGGAGCGATATGAGGTTCATCACGGTGTCAGAATCACCGATGCAGCGATCGTAGCAGCAGCTGAACTGTCGCATCGTTACATATCAGATCGCTTTCTGCCGGATAAGGCGATCGACCTGATCGATGAAGCTGCATCCAGGTTAAGGCTTCAGATCGACTCAATGCCGGAAGAGCTGGACAGTATCGAACGGCAGATCCGACAGCTTGAGATTGAGCGTGAAGCACTTAAACGAGAGAAGGATGAAGGAAAACTGAAAAGTAATGAGAAAGAGCTGGCCGATCTGGAAGAACAGCGGAAATCGATGCGCTCACAATGGGACTTTGAAAAGGGGTTGATTCAAAAGACCCGCGAAATGAAACAGGCTATTGAAACAGCGAGGAATGAAGCTGAAAAAGCAGAGAGAGATGGGCAGTATGATAAAGTGGCTGAATTGAGATACGGAACCATTGTACAACTTGAGAAGGATCTTGAAAAGACCAAAGCAGAACTGGATGAAATTCAACAGGGTAAATCTCTTCTGAAAGAGCAGGTGGAAGCAGAAGAGATTGCGGACATTGTTTCACGTTGGACCGGTATTCCGGTTACCAAAATGCTCTCCAGTGAACGGCAAAAGCTGCTGATGCTGGAGGATGAACTTCACAAAAGAGTAATTGGACAGGATCAGGCTATTGAGGCGGTTTCGGATGCGGTCAGACGTGCAAGGGCTGGGCTTCAGGATGAAGATCGTCCGATTGGATCATTTATGTTTCTGGGTTCAACAGGTGTGGGTAAGACGGAACTGGCCCGATCACTTGCAGATTTTCTGTTTAATGATCAGGATGCAATGATCCGAATCGATATGAGTGAATATATGGAGAAGCACAGTGTGAGCCGTCTGATTGGGGCACCTCCGGGATATGTGGGGTATGATGAGGGTGGTCAGCTCACAGAAGCCGTTCGCAGAAAACCCTATTCCGTAATACTGCTGGATGAGATTGAAAAAGCACACCCGGATGCATTTAATATCCTGCTTCAGGTTCTGGATGATGGACGACTCACCGACAACAAGGGTGTTACGGTAGATTTTACCAATACCATCATTATTATGACCAGCAACATCGGTTCTCATCTCATTTCAGAGCAGATCGAGAAGAGTGGCGGGGAGATGGACGATTCAACGTATCGATCTCTTCAGGATCAATTATTGGAACAGTTACGCAGGACGATCCGGCCTGAATTTTTAAACCGGATTGATGATGTAGTCATATTCCATCCGCTGGATCAGAGTCATATCAGAAGTATTGTGGATATACAACTGCAACGAGTGGATAAATTGCTGGAGAAAAACAAAATCAGGATTTCAGTTTCAGATCCTGTAAAAGATTGGCTGGCAATACGTGGGTATGATCCGGTATATGGTGCGCGTCCGCTGAAACGGGTCATTCAGACACAGATCATTAACCAGCTGGCAAAACAGCTGATACAACGGGAAGATGCATCAGTGGGTATAGAGTATGAGGCGACCATCAGCAAAAGTGGTGATGCACTGGAATTTGCGGAGGTTTATAACGATGCCGATGCTTGGGCAGAGAAATAGTGATTTCAGACTGGTATGCACTGATATATTCGTTCAGTCATAAAAGGAGAAGTTGATTGGGATTCAGGCCTTTTAACTCATCTTTAACGAAAAGCCGCCCTTTGCGGATCAATTCTCCATCCAGCCAGACATCCGCTCCGATACAGACCAGGTCCCAGTGGATGTTGCTGCTATTGCCATTAGCTGCAATGGCATAATCTTTACCCAAAGTGAGATGATTGGAACCATAAATTTTTTCATCAAAAAGGATGTCATACATTGGAGATTCAATCACCGGGTTCAAGCCGAAGCTGAACTCACCAAAACGTTTTGCACCATCATCGGTTTCCAGGATCTCTTTAAGAGCGTCATTGTTGGATGAATCGAAATCGGTGACCACGCCATCTTTGACGTGCAGTTTTACATACTCGAAAGGTTTTCCCTGGTAGACGGAGGGGGCGTAGGTGATCACCCCGTTTACAGAATCGATTATTGGTGAAGAGAAGAGTTCACCATCCGGTATATTTCGCTTACCGAAACAGGGGATCCAGTTTTGACCTTTTACAGAAAAGCGGATATCAGTTCCTTCTCCTTTTAATTGTATGATATCGGTTTTTCTGAGCAGCTTTTCGAGTGGTTTCATTGCTTCTTCAAGCTTACCATAATCGAGCAGACACGCATTGTAATAGAACTCATGAAAACGTGATGTTGTCATTTTTGCATTCATCGCGAAAGCGGGTGACGGGTATCTCAATACGACCCAGCGGGTGTGCTCAACCCGTTGTTTAAAATGAACCGGGTTCAGAAATTGTTTAGAATAGGCGTCATTGGCTTCTTTAGATACCCCTGAATTTTCGTAAATATTTTCGGCAGCACGGATACCGATAAAAGCATCCATCTGTTTCATCAGCGGTAACTGATCAGCAGTTGCCTGCAGTTTCCAAAAATCTTCATTTCCACTTTCAAGCAACAATCGGTTGGTTTCACTGTCTTCAATTTTCAAAAAGGGGTTGGCTCCCATGGCTCTGATTTGGGCCGTTAAAGCACGGATCAAGCCGATTCCGTTCAGCCCTACAAGCTGAAGCATAATATTTTCACCGGATTTTAACTCGGTGCTGTGTGAAATCAGTTGCTTTGCAAGCTGTTTGTCCTGTGATGAATACATATTGGTTTTTCTTACTCTGTTTTTGTTAG
>SKZL01000126.1 GCA_007127395.1 Balneolaceae bacterium | reverse complement strand
CAGTCAATTAAGCTTCAGTGGCAGGGCCAAAATTAATTGGCGGTAAATTTCTACCATCTTCTTTAATGGGGCCAAAATTAGCCTCAAATTTCTGTACATTATCTTGCAAAGCGCGCAACAGACGCTTGGCATTCTCTGGTGTCATAATCACTCGAGATTGTACTTTTGCCTTAGGCATTCCTGGCATCATTTGCACAAAATCACAGACAAACTCCGTTGTTGAATGCGTTATAATTGCCAAGTTCGAATAGATTCCCGAAGCCTTTTCTTCCGAAAGCTCTATATTAATTTTATTCTCGTTTTTGTTTTCCATAGCCATGTAAAATTAATAAAAAAGGGCTATCAACAATACAGTTAATAACCCTTATTCTACTTATACGTTCATATTATGCTTTTTCAGCCGTCAATTCTTCATATACTTGTTTCGATCCAACGATCATGTCTTTGAACTCGCGTGAACCCGTACCAGCTGGAATTAAGTGACCAACAATTACGTTTTCTTTCAATCCAAGCAGGTCGTCTACTTTCCCTGAGATTGCTGCTTCGTTCAATACTTTCGTTGTTTCCTGGAACGATGCTGCCGAAATGAAGGACTGCGTTTGCAATGAAGCGCGCGTGATACCTTGAAGAAGCGGCTTAGAGGTCGCTGGAATAGCTTCTCTTGCTTCTACCAATTTTTTATCTTCACGTTTCAACTGCGCATTTTCGTCTCTTAACTTACGAGCAGAAATAATCTGACCAGCTTTTAACGTTTCGGAATCACCTGGTTCAACAACTACTTGTTGTCCGAAAATACGATCATTTTCTTCTAAGAAATCTGCCTTATGCACCGCTTGTTTCTCCAAGAACTTAGTATCTCCAGCATCTTCGATTTCCACCTTCAACATCATTTGACGAACAATCACTTCAAAGTGCTTATCGTTGATTTTCACCCCTTGTAGGCGGTAAACTTCTTGTACCTCGTTCACCAAGTATTCTTGTACTGCAGTTGGACCTTGGATATTCAATATATCTTTTGGTGTAATTGCCCCATCAGAGAGTGATTGACCAGCTCTTACGAAGTCATTTTCTTGCACCAAGATGTGTTTAGAAAGTGGTACAAGGTATTTTTTCGTTTCGCCTGTTTTCGCTTCAATGATGATTTCACGGTTACCACGTTTGATTTTACCGTAAGAAGCAATCCCGTCAATTTCAGATACTACAGCAGGATTAGAAGGGTTACGTGCCTCGAAAAGCTCAGTAATTCTTGGAAGACCTCCAGTGATATCACCACCCTTACCTCCTACTCTAGGGATTTTCACAAGGTTTTGTCCTTGTTCAATTTTATCCCCTTCTTTAACAGAAATATGTGAATTTACAGGAACCGCATACGACTTAATGACTTCACCTTTTTTGTCCTTAATAAGGATCGTTGGGTTCTTCTTTTTATCTCGCGACTCCGTAATTACTTTTTCAGTAAATCCAGTTTGCTCATCCACTTCTTCACGGTATGTGATACCTTCAATAATATTTTCAAACTCCAATATACCAGAAGCTTCAGATACGATTACAGCGTTATAAGGGTCCCATTTACAAATAGAGTCTCCTTTTTTGATGCTGTCTCCGTTTTTCACCAACATTTCAGAACCATAAGGAATGTTTCCTGTCATTGCTGTCAAACCAGTTTTAGCATCAATTATTTTCAATTCAGCAGAACGACCTACTACGATTTCTTTCTTCGTACCGTCTTTTTCGGTTCTTGTAATCGTACGTAGCTCATCGATTTCGATTTTACCAGTAGCTTTTGCTTTCAAATCGTTCTCGTCCGCGATATTAGATGCTGTACCACCCACGTGGAAAGTACGTAGCGTAAGCTGTGTACCAGGCTCACCAATTGACTGAGCAGCAACAACACCAACAGCGTCACCGATTTGTGCCTTACCGTGGTTTGCCAAGTTGCGTCCGTAACACTTAGAACAAACTCCTCTCTTCAATTCACAAGTAAGTACAGAACGAATTTCTACCTCTTCGATTCCAGCTGCTTCGATTTTCTCAGCTACATTCTCATCGATAAGCGACCCGCCTTCTACTAACAAATTATCATCTTCGTCATATACATCTTGCACCGCAGTTCTACCCACGATTCTATCGTACAATGACTCAACGATTTCGTCATTCTTTCTCAGTGGCGTTGCAACGATACCTCTTAAGGTACCACAATCCTCCGCATTGATTACCACATCTTGAGCAACATCCACCAAACGACGCGTCAAGTAACCCGCATCGGCAGTTTTCAATGCCGTATCCGCAAGACCTTTACGTGCACCGTGCGTAGAGATAAAGTACTCTAAAATCGAAAGTCCTTCTTTAAAGTTAGAAAGAATTGGGTTTTCAATAATTTCTTGCGTTGAAGCACCTGATTTTTGTGGTTTCGCCATCAATCCTCGCATTCCGGACAACTGACGAATTTGCTCTTTAGAACCACGCGCTCCAGAATCAAACATCATGTAGATTGAATTGAAACCTTGCTTATCGTTCTTTAATTGCTCCATTAACGTGTGCGTCAATCTCGAGTTCGTTCTTGTCCAGATATCAATAATTTGATTGTAACGCTCATTGTTCGTTATCAATCCCATGTTGTAATTGTCCATTACCTCACGAACGCTTTCATGTGCGCTATCTACCAATTCATCTTTTTCCTTAGGAATAATAATGTCATCCAAGTTAAACGATAATCCACCTTTGAATGCCATGTTGTATCCTAGCGACTTAATATCATCAAGGAATTGAGCTGTTCTTGAAGTTCCGCTCACCTTGAGAACCTTTCCAATGATATCTCGCAAGGCTTTTTTAGTCATTACATCATTAATGAATCCAGCCTCTTCAGGAACCAATTGATTGAATAAAACTCTACCAGCGGTAGTTTCAATCATTTTTAGTTCAATGTCACCGTTTTCATTGATATCGTTTGTTTTTACCTTAATGTAAGCATGCAAATCAAGTGCTCCTTCATTGTATGCAATCGACACCTCTTCAGGCGAGTAGAAAGTCATTCCCTCTCCTTTAACCGGCTCTTCTTTCGTTGATTTTTTCCCTTTTGTGATGTAGTACAATCCAAGTACCATATCCTGAGAAGGAACGGCAATTGGTGCACCATTTGCAGGGTTCAAAATATTGTGAGAAGCCAACATCAGTAGCTGTGCTTCTAAGATTGCAGCATTTCCTAAAGGAAGGTGGACCGCCATCTGGTCACCATCGAAATCGGCGTTGAATGCCGTACAAACCAATGGGTGAAGACGAATCGCTTTTCCTTCAATTAATTTTGGTTGAAACGATTGGATGCCTAAACGGTGAAGCGTTGGAGCACGGTTCAATAATACAGGGTGTCCTTTCAATACATTTTCTAGGATATCCCAAACTACCGGCTCTTTTTTGTCAACAATTTTCTTAGCAGATTTTACCGTCTTTACAATACCACGCTCAATCATTTTACGGATGATGAACGGTTTGTAAAGCTCCGCAGCCATATCTTTAGGAAGACCACATTCGTGTAATTTTAAATCCGGTCCAACAACAATTACCGAACGTGCTGAATAATCTACACGTTTTCCTAATAAGTTTTGACGGAATCTACCTTGTTTACCTTTTAACGAATCAGAAAGTGATTTCAACGGACGGTTTGATTCCGTTTTAACCGCACTTGCTTTTCTTGAGTTGTCAAACAATGAGTCAACCGCTTCTTGAAGCATACGTTTCTCATTTCTCAAGATTACCTCAGGAGCTTTGATTTCAATCAATCGCTTCAAACGATTGTTTCTGATGATAACTCTTCGGTATAAATCATTCAAATCCGACGTTGCAAATCGACCACCATCAAGTGGTACAAGCGGACGCAATTCTGGAGGAGTAACAGGAACTACTTTGATAATCATCCACTCTGGACGATTCTCAATACGCTCTTGTGAATCCTTCATTGCTTCAACCACTTGCAAACGTTTTAACGCTTCGTTTTTACGTTGTACAGAAGTTTCAGTATTTGCTTTGTGTCTCAAATCGTAGGACATTGCTTCCAAATCCAAACGCTGCAATAAATCATGGATTGCTTCAGCCCCCATTTTTGCAATGAATTTGTTTGGATCAGTATCCTCCAAATATTGGTTTTCTTTAGGAAGCGTATCCAGAATATCCAAGTACTCTTCCTCTGTCAAAAACTCCATGTGCGTAAGTTCTTCCCCATCTGCATTTTTAGCAATACCAGCTTGGATAACTACATAACGCTCATAATAGATGATTTGGTCCAACTTTTTCGTTGGCAATCCCAATAAATAACCAATTTTATTAGGCAATGAACGGAAGTACCAGATGTGTGCAACAGGAACCACTAATGAAATGTGTCCCATGCGCTCTCTTCGCACTTTTTTCTCAGTAACCTCTACCCCACATCGGTCACAAACGATTCCTTTATAGCGGATTCTTTTGTATTTACCACAGTGGCATTCGTAATCCTTTACGGGCCCGAATATTCTTTCACAGAATAAACCGTCACGTTCAGGTTTGTACGTTCTATAATTTATTGTTTCCGGCTTTAGTACCTCTCCACTTGACTGCTCCAAAATTTCTTCTGGTGAAGCCAATGATATAGTAATCTTTGAGAAGTTACTTTGCTGTGTTTGTGTTTCTTTTCTGTAAGCCATTTTACACTAATTTTTAATTCAACTAAAGCGATAATTAATCCATTTTCACACTCAATCCTAATCCTCTCAATTCGTGAAGAAGTACATTGAATGACTCTGGAATACCAGGTTCTGGTAAATTATCTCCTTTAACAATTGCCTCGTACGCTTTTGCTCTACCGTTTACATCATCCGACTTAACGGTCAAGATTTCCTGTAGGATATTTGCTGCACCAAATGCTTCAAGTGCCCAAACCTCCATTTCACCAAAACGCTGACCACCGAATTGTGCTTTACCACCTAAAGGTTGTTGCGTAATTAATGAGTAAGGTCCGATAGATCTTGCGTGCATCTTATCATCCACCATGTGTGATAATTTCAACATGTAAATCACCCCAACAGTTGCTGGTTGGTGGAAGCGTTCTCCTGTTCCTCCATCGTACAAGTAAGTTTTACCTGATCTTGGAATACCTGCTTCGTCGCACAGCTCATCGATTTGAGAAGGGTGTGCTCCATCAAAGATAGGCGTAGCAAACTTTCTTCCTAATTTCTCACCTGCCCAACCTAGTACAGTTTCGTAAATCTGTCCAAGGTTCATTCGAGAAGGCACCCCAAGCGGGTTTAATACGATATCAACAGGAGTTCCATCTTCTAGGAATGGCATATCTTCTTGGCGCACGATATTGGCAACAATACCTTTGTTACCGTGACGACCTGCCATTTTATCACCTACTTTCAATTTTCTTTTCTTCGCAACGTAGACTTTCGCCAACTTAACGATTCCTGCTGGCAATTCATCACCTACAGAAATATGGAATTTCTTACGCTTGTAATTCCCAAGTAAGTCATTTGCTTTAATGGTGAAATTGTGAATCACCTGCTGAACCAACTTGTTCTTTGTCTCATCAGCCGTCCAATTACTTGGATTGACAATAGCGTAATCAAT
>SKZL01000174.1 GCA_007127395.1 Balneolaceae bacterium | reverse complement strand
TAGGGGTTTTAATAATTTATGTTTCTTGAATACGCTTCTTAAACACAGGGAGATCATACAATCGTTTAGTTTTTTCGTAAAATTTTTCCGTCGAACTGAGTAAAAATTGGTTATCTCATTCTACAATAATCGTTTAGCATTAAATAATTTTTTTTAAAACGGTGTCAGAAATAAGCGATTTAAGCATTTTAAAGGAAAAATTGTGAGTAAAAATGAGTCTGCCTCACCATATTTTCGGCTCACTTGAGAGTGAAATGGTCAATCTGTGAGCCAGGTATGAGATATGTCAAATGAGATGAACTCCAGGTGGAATGTCTTTTAGCCGATGGCTTTGGAGATGCGATCAGAAAGAGCCCCTATGAGATGACTCTTTTCGGAAGGTGGCAGACATTCAATCTGAACTTTTCGATAGGATAGATGATCAGCGGTTCTGAAATGATCGTAGAGATTTTGTGCCAGTTTCTCAAAATTACCCTGATATGAAATTACATTCCTTTTTTTGATTCCTGGGTTCATAGTGTGGTAGATATAATAGATATCAGGGAGGAAGGTTGCCGGTATGGTATCGATCCACTCCACAATTGCGTTGGGTTTGTAGTGAGTGTATCGTGTGCCGGGACTCTTCAATGAGGCACTGCTTCCAGATGATATTTGTGTGACCTGTATACCGGTTTTTCTGAAAATTTCTGCAGGATCAATTGCTCCGGGCCTTAAAATAGCGGGTGGTGACAGTGTGAGATCCAACACTGTAGATTCAAGTCCGATTGTGCTTATACCTCCATCGAGGACAGGCAATTCTCCTTTGTAATCTTCATGTAGATGGGAAGCTTTAGTAGGGCTGGGCTGGCCTGATCTGTTTCCACTGGGAGCGGTCAGCGGTCCTGTTTGGCGGATCAGTTCAAGAGTTAAAGGGTGATCCGGCATTCTGACGGCTACGGTTTTTAATCCACCCGTAACCACATCAGGAACCCGGTGATTTTTGTTCAGTACCAGAGTTAACGGCCCCGGCCAGAACTGTTCTGCAATTTGATAGGCACTCTCCGGAATATCAATGGCAAGCATTTTTAACTGATCCGTTGAGCAGATGTGGACAATGAGCGGATTGTCGGATGGACGGCCCTTTAACCGGAAGGTTTTTTCAACAGCATCAAGGTTAAAAGCATCTGCTGCGAGGCCATATACGGTTTCGGTAGGTATACCTACGACATGGCCGGATTGAATGATACAGACTGCTTTGCTGAGGTCGATCTTCATGCGGTAATCTCCACTGATTTTTCAACCGGTTGCAGTGATTCCAGGAGTTGAATCAGGGCATCCATATTGCTGATGTTTTGGATCACAAATGTAACAGTATCATTCTTTTGAACAATCTGTCCCGGATGTTTGCTGTTATCATCAATGGTTTTCAGGAAGAGCTGGAAGAGTCCGCTTTCATAGAAATATGTACCCAATTCAGAGTCATTAGAAGGGCAGACAAGCCAAGCCCGATCAGCTCGGACAGTCACTTTGGTGAAGTAGAGTCTGGATGCCAAAAGTTTGACTTTAGCTGCTTTGATCAGATTCCGGCCACTCTCCGGGATTTCACCGAAACGATCTCTCAGTTCATTAGCCCACTCAGTGATCTGATCGTATGAAACAGCTTCTGATAATTTTCTGTAGAGATTCAATCTCTCTACGTTATCCTGGATGTAACTGTTCTCCAGGTATGCAGATTCATCAAACTCTACTTTTGTATCCGGATAGTGCATTTGAGTTTTCTCATCTGTAAAGAGGGTACTAAACTCACTCTCCTTCAGTTCTCTGACGGCATCATCAAGTATTTTTGTGTAGAGTTCAAATCCGATATCTGATATATAACCACTCTGTTCTGCTCCCAGAATATCGCCTGCACCCCGGATATCGAGGTCGCGCATCGCAATATTGAATCCTGACCCCAGGTCAGAAAACTCTTCCAGTGCTGTAAGCCTTTTTCTGGCCTCCGGGGTCATATTACTCAATTGAGGTGAGATCAGATAGCAGTAGGCTTTTCTGTTGGAACGTCCCACTCTGCCTCTGAGCTGATGTAATTCAGATAGGCCAAACTGGTTTGCATTGTTGATGATAATCGTGTTGGCATTTGCGATGTCGATACCATTCTCAACGATGTTGGTTGAGACCAAAACCTCAAATTTATTGAGATAAAAATCCTGTATGATCTTCTCCAGGGAGGATGCTGTCATCTGTCCGTGAGCATGCCTCACTCTGATATCGGGAGCGAGTTCACGAATCATTTCAGCTACTCCCTCAATATCTTTGACCCGATTGTGAATGAAAAATACCTGTCCGCCACGGGTAACCTCCTGAACAATGGCATCCCGGATCAGTTCGGCATCAAAGCTATGAATTTCGGTATAGACGGGCTGACGATTTAGCGGAGGCGTATTTATAATACTGAGATCTCTTGCACCCATCAGGGAAAATTGCAGTGTACGGGGTATGGGTGTTGCGGTGAGGGTAAGGACATCGACAGCAGCGCGAAACTTTTTCAGTTTCTCCTTCATGGCAACACCAAAACGTTGCTCTTCATCAATAACCATCAGGCCCAAATCCTGAAATTTCACATCTTCTGAGACAATTCGGTGTGTTCCGATCAGAATATCCACTTTGCCCTCTTTGAGCCGCTTCAGGACTTTGGTCTGTTCTGCTTTGGACCGGAAACGGGATATCACCTCTACTTCCACGGGAAAATCTTTCATGCGATTGGAAAATGTCTTGAAGTGCTGATCCGCAAGGATAGTGGTTGGAACCAGAATGGCGACCTGTTTCTGGTTCATGACGGCTTTAAATGCGGCTCTGACAGCCACTTCAGTCTTACCGAAACCAACGTCACCGCATACAAGCCGGTCCATCGGCTGAGAAGATTCCATATCCCGTTTAACAGCTTTAATTGCTTCCATTTGATCGGGGGTCTCCTCAAACTCGAAACGAGCCTCCATTTCTGTCTGCCAGGCATTGTCAGGATCGTATTGAAGAGCTCTCTGAGCTTTTCTTTTTGCATAGAGCTCAATCAGATCTCTGGCGATATCTTTAACCTTCTTTCGGGTACTCTCTTTTTTTCGTGCCCACTCACCGGATCCCAATTTCGTGATACGGGGTGTTTTTCCCTCTTTACCGGAATATTTCTGAATTTTATGAAGGCTTGAAACATTCACATAAAGTATAGAGTCCTCTTTATATCGAATGACTGCAGCTTCCTGAACAGAATTTCGCACCTCAATTTTTTTGAATCCGGCAAATGTACCGATTCCGTAATCCACATGAACCACAAAATCACCGATATTGAGATCCTTAAGTTCCTTAAAAGAGATTCCTCCTCTGACTCTCTTTCTGCGGATTTTTGGTCTGTGGTATCTGTCAAAAATCTGATGATCTGTCAGGATCACCTTTTTGGTGTCAGTTAATACAAATCCTTCGTGCAGATTTTGAATCCACACATGATAATTGAACTTATCAGTCGGTTCACCGAGAAGTTCAAAAAACCTCTCTTTCTGTGTTTCATGATCCGTTAGTATGTGAGTTTGATACCCCTTTCCGGTCATTTCGGAGATATACTCCCTAATCCGTTTAAAACTTCCATTGAAGGGTGGATGAGGAGCCATGCTTACAGAGAGTTCAGCCGCTTTATCAACCGTATTATTGAAGGAACCAATTACTATAGTGCCAAAATTTTCAATTGCAGTGTTCCACTCATCAACTGTCAGATAGAGTTCGGAAGGCATCGGTTTATTCTCCTGATGATCCGGATCAGCGGTGTAGATCTCTTCCGCATTGGTAAATAGTTTTTGGATCTCACTGCTAATCAGGTCAGCATTTTCAAGAACAATGATGGTGTCGGTCGGCATATAGGAGATGATACTCTCTCTTGCCGACTCATCAGAAAGTGTTGCATTTGGCACCAGGCGGGTTTCATTCAAAAATGAGATACTGCGTTGTGAGTCTGGGTCAAACTCTCTGATGGAATCAATCTGATCACCAAAAAACTCAATTCTGACAGGATATTCACCTGAAAAAGGAAACACATCAAAAATACCGCCCCGAATGGCATATTCACCGGGTTCATCCACGAAGCGGACAGAGAGGTAACCCTGTGATGCCAACTCCTCGGCCAGTTTTTCCGGTGGAAAATCATCACCTTTATTTAGATGGACGGATGATTCATAGAACTGTTCTGAGGGCACCAGTTTCTCAAAGATGGCATCTGAGGATGAGACAACGATGGAAGCTTTGCCGTCGTTAAGTTTTTCAAGAACTTCTGATCGTTGAACAAGAACTGACATATCCAGAATTTTTTCCTTGTCATAGGGTTTTGTTCTGGTTGGCGGGAACAGGTAGACTTCCTGAGCGCCTAACTGCTCAAAATCGGAGGCTGTTGCAGCTGCTTTTTCAAAATCATTTGTGACAAAGAGAAGGGTTTTCCCCTGTTGATTCAGCTGATTGAAAAAAAATTGAGACGAGGAACCGATTAATCCTCTGATCTGCACATTTTTATTCTTTTCAAGATGAATCTTTAGTTTGTCAACAGGAATCGATTTTAGAATATCTTGTTGGAGGGTCTCTATCATCATTTTTTTTCTTCCGGTTCAATCAGGAATAAAACAGGGGAGATCTGGTAATCATTCGTTCGTTAAAGAACGCGAAAAGGAGCAGGAGTAGTCCATATATCAGATATCGCTGGTATTGATCCAGATAGTCTACATAGATGATTTCATCGATCACTGTTTGTTCCAGTCTGTCTATCTCCCGATAAATCTCATTCAGTTCGTCCAGGTCTGTAGCCCTATAGTAGTTTCCACCCGTCAGTTCAGCAATCTGAATCAGCATATCCTCATCAATCTCTACCTGAATATTTTGATATCGTCTTCCGAAAATAGGATCATCAATAGGGAAAGGGGCAGTGCCTCTGGTACCGATACCCACGGTATAGACTCGAATTCCAAGTGTTGCGGCCATTTCGCCGGATGTTATCGGGTCTATTTCACCGGCATTGTTCATTCCGTCGGTCAGCATAATGATAATTCTGCTTTCAGCTTCGCTGTCTCTGAGGCGGTTGATGGAGGTAGCAATACCCATTCCGATTGCGGTTCCGTCTCTCACCATGCCCAAATCAACGGTTTCCAGCAATCGCTGTACCAGATTGTGATCGAGCGTTGGCGGAACCACTGTGAAGCTTTCACGGGCAAATACATTGATTCCAACCCTGTCTGTCGTTCTTCTTGAGATAAAATCTGCGGCCACCTCTTTGGCTGCGATGAGTCGGTTTGGTTTTAGATCTTCAGCAAGCATTGAGGAGGATATATCGATGCTGATCATGATGTCTATCCCTTCAGCATCCTGTTCAATGGTAACATTTTGCAGTTGAGGCCTTGCAAGCGCAACAATCATAAATATCGCAGCTCCGCTGTAGAGAATTGGTGTGAGCCAGGTGAGATGGGATCTGTAATTTCCCGGAAGTTTTTTCAGATCTACAGCAGAAGAGAAAGTCAGAGATGCACTCTTTTTTGATAATCTAATCCAGAGATAATAGGCCACAAAAAGTGGTATCAAGGTTAACAGCCAGAAATATTCAGGGTTCGACCACTCCATAG
>SKZL01000303.1 GCA_007127395.1 Balneolaceae bacterium | reverse complement strand
TGGGTGAAAAATATGCAGGATTTAATCAGGATGCCGCTTCTCAGTTTACAATGGGAGGGCATGTGCAGGCATCTGTACCTGTAGGGAGCAGGATAGACATTCAACCGGGGCTGGGATTTTCATATAATGGAGATTTTGGAGTTGGATTAGAACCTAGGTTTCGGTTTGCCTGGCGGCCGTTTGGAAGGGAATCAGAAGAATTTCATGGTTCTGCAGGTCTTTATCTGCAACCAATCACAGGAATCAGTGACATCCGGGATGTCAGTTCAGTTTTTGTAGCATGGATGAGCTCTCCAATAGGTAATGCACAAAAACAATCTATTCATACGACTGTCGGATGGCAACAAACACTTCTTACAGGTTTCTCATGGTCAGTTGAGGTTTATTACAAAGAGATGAAAAACTTGACCATTCCGGTTTGGAATACAATAGCACAATTTACCACAGACCTGGCACTTGCCAATGGAGAAGTGTATGGGGGTGATTTCAGAATTGAACTGAACAGAGGCCGTTTTTATGGTTTAATCGGATACGGTTATAACTGGACACTTTATGAGTCTGCTCAGGATCACTTTAATATCTGGTTCGGTGAACCAATTCAGGATTTTCATCCGCCACATGATCGAAGGCATCAAATTAATGCACTTTTTAGCCTTGAGTTTGGCAATTACAGTGCCGGGTTTAGATGGCAACTCGGTACAGGTTTACCTTTTACACAACCACTCGGTTTTGATGATGTTCTGGACTTTCGTCAGAGGCTTCCCAATGTAAATCGAGACCGCGGTATTCGCAGAGTCGTTATGGATAAACCTTTCCAGGGTAGAATGCCGGCGATACATAGAATGGACGTTTCAATCGAGCGATCATACAATTTGTCATCGTCCGGAACCAATCTGAATGTTCAGGCGGGTGTGATCAATACGTATAATCAAAGCAACATCTTTTTCTACGATATATACACCAGCCGAAGAATTGATCAATTGACATTCAGCCCATATATCACTTTAAAGCTGGAGATCAAATGATGAAAAGCAGGCAGAAGGCAGAAGGCCCCGAGGTATCGGGACTGCGAAAAGCGCGCAGTAGAGGGCAGAAGGGTAATAAAAAACATCATCCTTCTAAATTACAGAACTTTGTGAGTAAATTGGGGTCTGTTTTACATAACAGTTTTAACTTAAAAATTCTTCTGCCATCAGCCCTCTGCCTATTCACTCTCCTCTCATGTAATGAAACATTCGAGCCATTTCAGGAAAATGATAAATTTAACTTTACTATTTATGGTTATCTGGATGCTTCAACAGATACGCAATGGGTCCGAATTGCACCGGTCAGGGGTGAATTCGACATGGAGCCTGTGTTACCTGAGATGACCGTACAGTTGGAAGATATGGAAACAGGACAGGTTGAAACAATGAATCAGAAACTGGTGCATTTCGGGCAAGGGTTTAATGCAATTAATGTCTGGTCATTAATGGATATACTGCCTCAGAAAAGGTACCGTCTGACCGCTCAAACCGCGCAGGGCAGGTTAAGTGAGGTAAGTGTGACAACTCCTGAACCTTTTCCTATACCCAAACTTCTAACAAGTTCTGTTCCGGGTTTGCCTACCGAATATTTTCTCTATATAGATGACATTGAGCATCTCGCTGATGTTCAATCACGATGGCATTACCGTGTTAGCACACCCTTTTGGGAAGAGGAGCGATTCCACGTGTTCTCACTTATGTCAGAAGTTGATCAGATTAATGGTGCACTTGGTGCCTATATGGTAGAACTGGATCCTGATTCTGAAAAGCAGTTCATCATGGACGACTCCATCGTTCTATCACTGCCGGATGGAAAAATTGAGTTTTTAGAGAATCAAATATTTGTAGCCTCTGCCGGGCCCGAATGGGATCCCGCTATCTCCAATATTGATGATTTAGTCTACTTTTTGCCGGACGGTTTCTCAAATGTAATAGATGGCCTTGGATATATGGTCGGGATATTCAGCAGAAATATTCCATTTCGCACATGCCTGAATGAAGCGAGAGAGTTGATAGGCTGCCCGGAAGTAGACCCTTTCTTTTGAGTCAGAAAGCATAGGCTTCTTAAGTATGGATTTTGATAAGTGAAACAGTGGAGGCGTATAGCAATACGCCCTTTCTATCAAATTCACGGGGTTCATACTGCTTTCACCTTTTCACTCTCTATAGATACCTGAATATTCGCTCCCCATATAAGCTCCCCAGCGAATTTTTTTATCTGATTTCAGGTCAGATCTTAATCGTATCATTCGAAAACCATTCATGGCAAAAATGTTTACATTTTCATCCAATTGTACAAAAATAATATCTAATTTTTCATCTCCTTCGATATCACCAACCCATGGAGTAGATGCCACATTTGCACCGGGTACTGTTTCGGTCAATGGAATAATCAAATCATTATTGAAGTCGTACATCAATAGCATATTTTCATAGCTTCTGGATCCTGCAAGTGTTTCTCTGGCAACATTTACACTCAACAGGATCTCTTCAAACCCATTATTGTTAAAATCTGCAGCAACGGGAGAGGCTGTTTGGAAGTGGCCAAGGTTATCTGATCTTATGATCTCACCGGTATCACCTCGGATCAATAACTGTTGGGTGTCCAAAAGTGCAGGCCACACTCCGATTGAAAGTGTAGTAAAAATATCAACTCGTTCCTTGTCCAGGAAATGTCCAACTGCAAGTGAAGCATATGCTTCTGTATTTTCTATATATTGACTCCATATCAATGAATTGTTTGTGCCATCAATGGCCATAATAGTTCCTTCAACAGCATTTGCAACTATATCAAGTGTCCCATTATTGTTAAGATCTGCGAGTACCGGAGGAGCAATAAATCCTTTAACCGTGCTGCTTGCAATAATTATCGAATTACTAATATCCCCGTTTAGCAGATCTGATAGTGTAGTTCTGAAAAGATTACCTCCCAATGTTTCACCACCTGTTCCGTAAATAATGGTATAATCTTCATCACTCTCATTCATTTTAGCAATCACCGCAGACATGTAAGTTTCATTTCCATCTGGGACAGAAGCTTCTGAAATAATCTCACCATTTCGCCCGGAGAGAATCATTAATTTACCTGTTGGGCGACCTGGATCTCCTGGCGGAACAGTTACATCACCTCCATTAGCTATAAGGATATCCGACAATCCATCACCGTTTTGATCAGGAATAATTTGCGGATTATAAAAATTAAGATATCCCATCTCTCTGGCTTCATAAAAATCGATATCTGATAAAAATTCCCAAATAACCTCTCCGGTTTGTCCATTAATCGCAAACAAGGAAGCGGATCGGCCTCCGATGATCACATCCGGAAGCCCATTTTCAGTAATATCTAATAGGCCTGCAGAACCGAACATTTCATCTCTAGCCGGCAGCGACCATAATACCTCTCCTGTTTCTCCATCAAGAGCCACTACACCAATTTCAGTTTCAGTGAGTTCACGTTTCCCTGCTCCGAAAACAAAATCTTTAATACCATTTCCTGTAAGATCAGCCGCACGAGGAGAAGAAAAAATACCTACATCAATAAAACCGGTTTCCCAAACCTGATGAAGATGTTGTTCAGGTATGAATCTGGATGAATCATTACTACATGAAATTGCGGTAATTAATAAAATCAGTATAAAAGTCAGCTTATTAAGTTTCATATGAGAAGATCTGCTATTTAATTGTTGATCTTAAATATTTCTATTTGATTACTGTTGTTTCCAATCAATAAGACTGTATCAATACCTTTTATTATTGATAAGTTCCGGACATCTCCAGGAGTAAATAAACCACTCTCCATAACGGATAAAGGGTTAAATTCACCCGATAAACTACATCTCATTAAAAGCCCGCTGCCGGCGTCTAAAGGTGCTGTGTTTGGTTCTGTATGAAGGATATTACCAGCGATAATCAAATCGTCACAACCGTTGCCTGTTATATCTATTGATTGCATTGTATGTATCGCTGACATCTGAGCATGATTGGGCATCTTGTGATAGGTGAATGTGCCGTCACCATTGTTTTCAAACCAGGCAGATGCAAATGTATCTGCTTTAAGCTGTGTTGCCCGATTCACTCTTTCAGTACCAAAAATTTGATCAATGGATACTTTGGAAAAGGATTCAAATGACTCATAAGCGGTGGCAATTGGAATCATCTCCCTCCCAAGCAAGGCAAGTCCATAGTAAGGGTAATCCCTTCCATCTACCTCTTCAGTAAGGATGATATCGGTTACACCATTTTCGCTAAAATCAGCAGCATAAACACCAAACTTGCCCAATTCATCGGTCTTGTAACTATAATTCAATCCCAAATTTCCTGCCGCAAAATCGGTCAGGCCGTTTCCGTTAAAATCTCCTGCCTGCAGGCTGAACCACCATCCGGTTAGTGGAGGAAGGTTCTGCTGATCATTTACCTTGTTAAATCCTGCTCCATTGTTTTCATATAAATGAAGCTCCATCCACTCTCCGGCCGTAATTAGATCAGATAGCCCATTCCCTGTAAAATCAAATGAGAGGGCATCGGTTATCATGCCACCAGGCTCAAGCAGATCCGGAAGCCAATCTGCCGTTATATCAACGAACGTTTCTCCTCTGTTTTCCAAAAGATAACTTCGAACCGGCAGCGGGTAGTTTCCAGGAGATATCCGGCCACCCACAAAAAGATCAATGTGGCCATTTCCGGTAAAATCACCGGATACAATAGCAGAAGTAGGTGTATTTATCTCAGGCATCACATTTTTGCTTCTGATAAATTGACCATCACCCTGGTTCAAATACAATCGATCCTGTAACGTGTCAGAATGCGGAGCCGACTGATAACTGCCACTTGCCACATAAAGATCTGGATATCCATTGTCATTGAAATCGAAGAAGTGTGCCCCCCAATCCGTGTGACCACTATCTTCACTGAATGCAACTATATCAGCTTCGATAAATGAGCCATTCGGTTGTTGAAGGTATAGTGAACCGGGAATATTTCGCTCTCCACCGATAAAGATATCATCAAGGCCGTTACCGTTCACGTCTGAAACAGCAATAACAGGTCCCTGTTTAGAGATAAGATAGGGCATAAGTGGCTGTAGCGAATAATCAAACATATTAAAGTTATCGCGATGGACATAATCCAAGATAGATGAGGCATCCATTTTTAAGAATGGGCGCCGGTCTCTGTCAATGGACGGAAACAGTTGAAACTTTGTCTGGGTAGAATTCGACTGGGTGAGTGTGATGAACTGATTGGGCTCAAGATCATAAATAATTTGAATACGATCATCCGGCCAGATGATTTTCAGGCTGTCAATTGTACTGTGATGTCCGATTCCAAAATGAGCACGATCATCCATGGTTGACATATAGCCTCTGTAAGGATTGTGATAGAGATATTGTTGCACACCTCCGGCATACAAGTAGATCTTGCTGCCAATACCTCTACGGTTTGGAACTTCTCCATTTAAAATGATCTGCAGGAAATTGTTCTTATCAGAAAACTCATTTTCAGAATCAAGCTCTGGCCCAGCGTTCCGGTATATTTTTGCCGGTGAATTGATATTATTGATGACCAGATCCAGCCTTCCGTTGTTATTCAAATCGGCACGGGCAGCGCCATATGAAAATCCTTCAAAATAGAGTCCCCAATCTTCAGTAACATT
>SKZL01000253.1 GCA_007127395.1 Balneolaceae bacterium | reverse complement strand
TTTGATATCAAAATTCAGATGGGAGCAGGTTCTTATGTTTGCGGTGAGGAGACGGCCCTGATTGAGTCGGCAGAGGGTAAACGGGGTGAGCCGCGTACTCGATGGTTCTTCCCGGTTCAAAAAGGCTTTTTGAACCTGCCAACGGTTGTGAATAATGTTGAAACATTTTGTGCAGCAACCAGAATCTTGAATATGGGGGTGAAGGAGTATTTAAAATATGGCATTGCAAAGTCTCCGGGAACGAAAGTGATCAGTGTCTCCGGTGATTGTAAATATCCGGGCATTTATGAAATAGAGTGGGGTATGTCTCTTAGAGAGCTGCTGCAGGAGTGTGGTGCGGAAGACCCATTTTTTATCGAGGAAAGCGGCCCTTCCGGTACAGTACTTACCCTTGATGAGCAAGATCAGCCATTTGCACTATTTACCGACTTTTTTACACAACATATCCGATGTGGTGGTGCGCTTACCGTGTTCAACAAAAGCCGGGATATTATAACCATCCTTCTGAATTATGCCGCCTTTTATAAACATGAATCGTGCGGAATATGTACACCATGCAGGGCAGGTAACTTTATCATTGAGCGAAAATTGGAAAGGGTTAAGAATGGTGTGGCAAACAGAAATGACATCGAAGAACTGAAAGAGTGGGGTGTGCTCATGAGAAATACCAGCCGTTGTGGACTGGGTAAAACTTCGACCAACAGTTTGATTAATGCGTTGGATAAGTTTGGAGACTATTTTGATAAAATGGTTCAGAAGAATGGAACTGCTCATAATCTGGAATTTGATCTGGAGGCAGCAACACGTGATTATGATGAATTTAAAAATTAACAAATAGCCGGAGGCGTTTTGTTATGGGTAAACATGTAAATATTACAATTGATGGCAGAAATATCCTTGCTGATGAGGGTAGAAATCTGGTAGATGTTGCAACTGAAAATGGATTTTTTATCCCGTCTCTCTGCTATTTTGAACATATTGATCCCCCGCTTGGTACCTGCCGGACATGCACTTGTAAAATTAACGGTAAATTTACTCCTGCCTGTACCGAAAAAGTTAGAGAGGGTCTGTCGGTAGAGGTGAACAGCTCCGAACTGAAAGATATGCGGAAGGCCATTGTGGAGATGATGTTTGCAGAGGGCAATCATATATGTCCATCCTGTGAAAAGAGCGGAAATTGTGATCTTCAGCATATGGGTTATGAGCTGGGAATTGCAGTCAGCCGTTTCCCACATCTCTTTAAAAACCGATTAATCGATTATGATGCAAAGCGGATGGTTATGGAGCATAGCCGTTGCATCAAGTGTCTGAGATGTGTGGTGGAGGTAGAGAATAATGACGGGAAGAGTGTATTTAGCTATCAAAGCCGAGGTAATGATACATATGTAGGGATTGATTACAGTGAAGAAAAAAAACTCACCCGGGAACAGGCGATTCATGCAATGAATATCTGTCCGACCGGAGCCATTATTGTCAGGGGAGAGAGTATCGGCAAGCCTTTTGGTGAGAGAAAGTTTGATGAAAACTCGATCCGACCGGATTATGATACCCCGGTCAAGGTCAATAACAATGTTAAAAAAGGAAAGCCACAGAAAAAAACGGTGGCAACCGTATCACTGGCCGGCTGTTTTGGTTGTCATATGTCTATGTTGGATGTGGATACAGAACTGCTCGATATTGTTGAATTGGTTTCATTTGATAAATCACCACTCACGGATATAAAAAAGTTCACACAGCAATGTGATGTGGGAATTATTGAGGGGTCTGTTTGCAATGAAGAAAATGTTGAAACTTTGAGAACTTTTAGGGAAAAATGTGACCTCTTGGTGGCTGTTGGAGAGTGTGCTATTTGGGGCGGGCTGCCCTCAATGCGAAATTCCGTTCCACTGGGAGAGTGTCTGGAGGAGGCGTTTCTGAATTGTGTGACAAATGATGCAGACAATAGAATCATACCCTATCACAAAGATCTTCCAAAAATATTGGACAGGGTTTATGAGTGCCGTGAAATTGTGAAGATCGACTATTTTATACCCGGCTGTCCACCGGATGCGCAGCATATCTGGAAAGCTGTGAAAAACCTGCTATGGAATGAGAACTATTCGATTCTCTATTCAGAATTTAAGTACGATTAATGAAAGGGTACTATTATGAGTAAAACTATAACGATCGATCCGGTTACCCGGGTAGAGGGACACGGAAGAGTGACCATTCATCTGGATGATAAGGGGAAGGTTGATGAGACCTATTTTCACATCGTCGAATTTCGGGGTTTTGAGAGGTTTATTCAGGGCCACCCATATTGGCAGGCTCCAAACCTTGTACAACGATTATGCGGTATCTGTCCGGTCAGCCATCATCTGGCTGCGGCAAAAGCGATAGATCAGCTTGTGGGGATAGATCCGAAAGATCTTACCACAGGAGCCACTAAATTGAGGCGACTCCTGCATTATGCTCAAATTTTTCAGTCGCACGCACTTCACTTTTTCTACCTTGCTTCACCTGATCTGCTGTTTGGAATGGATGCTCCTCCTGAAAAGCGAAATGTTGTGGGCGTTGCCGTAGAAAACAGAGATCTGGCGGTTAAAGGGATCACGATGCGAAAATTCGGTCAGGAACTCATTAAGGCATTAGCAGGAAAAAAAATACACGGTACTCTGGCGGTTCCGGGGGGAGTTTATAAAGCGCTAAAAGCGGAGGAGCGTGACTATTTCTTGAAAGGAGAGGAGATTCCAAATATCGATACCATGATCAAGTGGTCACGAGAAATGGTCGATTTTATGAAAGAGTATCACAGTAAAAACCGTGAATTTCTGAACACTTTTGCAGCCTTCCCATCAGGCCACCTGGGTACTGTAAAACCAGACGGTGCTTTGGAACTTTATGATGGCAAACTACGGGCGATTGATGCAATGGGAGCAATTACACTGCCGGATGTAAACTCAGACGACTATCTGGAATATTTCTCTGAAGCTGTTGCCAAATGGTCTTACATGAAGTTTCCCTATCTGAAAAAAGTAGGAAGGGAAAAAGGGTGGAATCGCGTAGGACCGCTGGCAAGACTGAATATATGTGACTACATACCAACTCCTTATGCTGAAAAAGCACGGCAGGAATATTTTGATTTTACCGGTTCAAACGTAAACAATAGCACAATGTATTCACATTGGGCGCGGTTGATTGAGACACTTCACTGCGCAGAGTTGATGAAAGAACTGCTATTTGATCCGGATATTCTGAACGATGAAGATCTTGTTCGAACAGGAGAGGAGAGGCAGGTTGGGATTGGGATCATTGAAGCACCTCGTGGGACACTCACCCATCACTATGAGGTGGATGATAAAGGGATGATTGTGCGTTGCAATTTGATTGTATCGACGACTCATAATAATGATGCGATGAATGAAGCGGTCAGGTGGGTTGCAGACAAAGTAATTAGCCGTGAGAAGACAATCACCGAGGGTATGCTGAATCAGGTTGAGGTGGCTATCAGAGCTTATGATCCATGCCTTAGTTGCGCTACACAAGCGATGGGTAAAATGCCTTTAAAAGCTGAATTATATGATCATGAAGGGTCATTGATCGAAGAAAAATATAAGAATTAATCCATGCGAACACTTTTGATCGGGATCGGGAATAATTTACGTGGAGATGATGCTCTGGGATGGCTTTTTTTAAATGAGATTGAAAAGAGCGATGCGGAAAAGTTTCATTTGGAGTACCGATATCAGTTGCAGGTAGAAGATGCAGATCTGATCAGCAAATATGAGAGAGTGGTTTTTGTAGATGCAACAGAAGAGCCGTTGGATGAGGGGTTTGCGATCAACAGGTGTGAGTCTGCAGGTTCTTATTACTATTCATCTCATATGCAGAGTCCGGAGACCGTGCTTTATCTGTCAAAGACACTCTATCCAGAAACACCGGAAGCATTTGTCGTGACAATCAGAGGATATCATTGGGAGCTGGGTGAAAAAGTCAGCAGCAGGGCAATGGCTCATCTGGAAAAGGCATTGAAAGCTATTAGAGGATCAGATTTATTCAAAAAAGTTCAAGTTAAAGAGTTTGAACCGGAGGGAGTTTTATAAACTGAAAAAGCGGGATTAGCAACGTGCATGAACTGTCGATCGTTTTGAACATTGTAGAAATGGTTGAAAAAGAGGCTCAAAAAGCCGGTGCTCAAGCGATATCTGTTGTTGAACTGGATATCGGGAAGTTGAGCACAATTGAGCCGGCTGCATTTGATTTTGCATGGAAACATGGAATCCGGGACAGTGTACTTGAACAGTCTGAATTAAAGATCAACTATATCAGCGGAAAAGGAAGGTGCAATGAGTGTCAACATCAGTTTGAAATAGAGGCCCTCTATGATCCGTGTCCGGAGTGCGGAAGCTATTTTTCCACGATCACAGAGGGAGAAGAGCTGCGTATTAAGTCGATACGGATTGAGGAAAAATTGACAACCTGAAAGAGAAGAAAGATTATGTGTATAACATGCGGATGCGGCACCGAAAGTGCCCACATTGTAAACAGGGATCATCAACACAACCACGGTAATCGTAAAGGGGGTGTACATACCCATGATCATCACCATCATGGTCATGAATCTGAACACGGTCATCATCATCATGCCAATGAATCTGAACACGGTCACCACCATCATACAAGGGATCATAACCACCACCGGGCTCATGAGTCTGCACAGTTTCACAACCATCATCAAGATGATGGATTAAAACAGAATCACCATCATTCCCATCCGCATACGCACCAGGAGAAGGATCATCAGAGTGCCGGGAGCAGGTTGATCCATCTGGAAAAGGATATTTTGCATGAAAATGCACTCTTGGCTGCCAGAAACCGCGGATATCTGGATGCAAAGGGGATTTTGGCCATTAATCTTGTAAGTTCTCCGGGATCAGGAAAAACTATGTTACTGGAGCGCACGCTGTCGGATCTCAAAGAGGAGCTTTCGTTTAGTGTGATAGAAGGTGATCAACAAACAACCGTAGATGCAGACCGAATCGAAGCAACCGGAACAAAAGCTGTTCAGATCAATACGGGAAAAGGGTGTCATCTCGATGCACACATGGTACTGCATGCGATTCAGGAGTTGAACCCCGCAGAAAAAAGCCTGTTATTTATTGAAAATGTGGGCAATCTGGTTTGTCCGTCGATGTTTGATCTGGGAGAAAATGAGCGTGTTGTGATCATCAGTGTAACCGAGGGTGATGATAAACCACTTAAATATCCGGATATGTTTCACACATCGGGAATCTGTATTATCAACAAGATTGACCTGTTGCCATACGTAACATTCGACTGTGATAAATTGATAGAAAATGCGAAAAAAATTAATCCGAACCTGACCTTTTTCAGTGTAAGCTGCACGACCGGAGAGGGTCTTGATGAATGGTACAATTGGCTCAAAGAGCGTTCTGAAGCGTTGAAAAATGGATGAACCGGGGATACACAGATGCCAACCTATCACCTACATTTTAAGGGAATTGTTCAGGGGGTAGGTTTCAGGCCGTTTGTACTTGAAACCGCGAGATCAAGAGGAGTGAAGGGGTGGGTCAAAAATAGCGGAAAGGGGCTTGAAGTGGTGATCACTGCGAGTAATGAGACGGCACGTTCATTTTATGTGCATCTGATGGAAAACGCCCCGCCCCATTCGCTGATCAC
>SKZL01000241.1 GCA_007127395.1 Balneolaceae bacterium | reverse complement strand
GATCTGTCTGACTACAGTATCCGGATTCAGTTTACGTGCAATCAGTTCAGACTCTTTCTCCAGGTAGTCCAGATAGTTGTCTGCACTTTTTGGGTTTCGTGTGATCACTTTTGTACAACCACAATACCAGCAGAGTGAATGACAAAAAGGGATATGTATATAGAGTGAGATTTCCGACGTACTACCGGAATAGAGAGACAGACTCTCTTCAAGATCAGCCCGGTCAAAATGTTCAGAAAATTGCAGTGCTGTTGGGTAGGAGGTATACCTCGGTCCCGGCACATTATATTTGGATACCAGTTCCAGTAGTTCGTAATGGTTATACTTCACAGGGCTATATAGATTTAATCATTGAAAAGAATATCAAATCCATCCTCTGATGTGAGACGCAGGTTCTCTTTACGGCTCTTGTTAACCAGTTCTGTCAGCGTAGATTGTTCCAGCATTTCCCGGATGGAGTCCCTGGTTTCAGCCCATTTATCATGAATGGGACAGGGTGCTTTGACGCCACAGCCTGGCAGTCCCAGTGCACATTCTGTTAAAAGTTTGGAACCGTCGATGGCAACGACTACATCCATTAGCGGTACCTCACTGCCATTTCGCACGAGACGTACACCGCCATTCGGTCCCTTAAAAGATTCTAAAATTCCTTCTGCAGTAAGCTGCTGCAGAATTTTCGTTAGAAAATGGAATGAAATTTCAAGTTTATCACTCATTTGACGAATTGGAATAAACTTACCTTTCTCTTGATTTGCCAGGTATAGGGCTGCTCTTAAACCATATACACATGATTTGGATAATAACATATTTGATTATTTTAGATTATTGAGACTCTTTTATCTTAAAATATGGAATTTCGATATCCGAGGCACATTAATTTTCCTTAATTATTAATGAAAATGTTATTCCGGGAAAGTATCAGATCTTGTTCTCCCTGAACTCCACTATCCAGATCCAGATCGCCGGAATTGCAGGAAGCAGTGAGATCAGCATGACCCATAGATAAACTTGTCCCGGGAGTAAAACAGGAGGCCAGTAACCGGAGATCATGACCAGTGAAAAAATAACGAGCCAAACTGCTAGAACAAAAATGATCTCTGCAAGGGAAGAGTTTTTCTGATTAAAAACAGTAAGTATCACTGAGGAGACCAGCCCGAGCAGTATAAGATGAAGATAGAGGACTCTTAGCCCATGATCGCCGGGCCAAATATCGAACGGTAAAAACGCGATCAGTTGGAATAGAATTTTTAAAGATAAAAAGAGCCCAATACTGATCCATAAAAAGCCTTTGAAAAGGCCTGATTTATAAAGTCCTATCAAGTTTAGAAGTAAAGAGAGAGCTATTAAAAAAGTACCAATCTTAGCAGTCCAGATCATCAAAGGAGACAACATAGATTGAGTCAGGCTGAATGAAATTAGTTGTCCATGAAACTCAATCTCGATCCTCTTATTAGTTAATTGAATTGTAAAGGTTTTGGTTGTTTAATATGGTGGAAATATCCCAGCACAACACCTAATAGGATCATGGCGACTGCCTGATGCAATACTCCGAGCCAAACGGGTACATGGTAAATCAGGGTAAAGACACCAATCAGGTATTGAATGAGTACAACTGAAAAGAGACTAAAACTCCACATCCGGGTGGTAAGGTCACTTTTGAGCTGAATGGCACGAACCCACATGACGATAACTATCAATGCTAATAGTGTTCCAACGACCCGATGCATCCATTGAACCGTAACGATGTTTTCAATAAAGTTGATCAATAGTGGTTCTGAAATCCAAAGTTCAGGCGGGAACCAATACTGATACATTTTTGGAAAGGTATTATAAATATGACCTGCATTTAAGCCGGCTACAAATGCACCCCAAACAATCTGTATGACCAACAGTACGGTAAATAGAATAAGCCATCGATTCAGTTCTGAGCGTCCGCTGATTTCAACCTGTTTTTTGTCGTATAGATCCAGTGCAAACCAGAGACAAGCGCCAAAAATAATAAACGCAAGTGATAGGTGAGCAGCGAGCCTGTAGTGGCTTACGGCAGGTATATCAATCAGTCCGCTCATTACCATATACCACCCCATGAGTGCCTGAGCGATACCCAATGTCATCAGGAAGAGTGCACGTCTGAACTGTGTTTTATCAAACTTCTTTTTAACAGTAAACCAGGCAAACGGAATGATAAAAACCAATCCAAGAAACCTGGCAGCCATTCGGTGCAGATATTCCCAGAAAAAGATAAACTTGAATTCAGACATGGACATGCCACGGTTCACCACCTGATATTCTGGAAACTGTTTGTATTGATCAAAAGCATCTTCCCATTGTGTTTCCGTCAGAGGCGGAATAGATCCCATAATTGGTTTCCAATCTGTCATGGATAGCCCTGACCCGGTGAGGCGGGTAATACCTCCGATGACCAGAATTACAAATACCAGGATGGCACCACTCCAGTACCATCTGCGAATATACGTTTTGTCTTGATGTGTCATGACTATAGATGATAATTTTTTATTTAACAATGAACGACCCAATCATTGAGAATATTGATTTCATGCAGTTCAACATGTTGAAATTTGCTGAAATATTTCAACTATCCAATGAATCTCAGGCAGTTAACTCAATATCCAAATTGAGAGAGAGTTTAATTCTTGTCTGATATCTTTAAAAGTCTTTTTTGTTGAATACCCTGAGTCCAATCCAGGAGGGGAGAGCAAGCCAAATTGCAAGCATTCCGCCAGAGACTAAAATACCCAAATTGGAACCAAAAAACCTGTTAAAAACAGCACCGGTATATCCCATGAGAGCAGAAATATCAAACTCCAGCATCACGAGAATTCTAGCCAGATCTATTGGATTCAACATCGAGACGATGATAACAAAACGGTCGAGAGGATAATTTCCAAAAGCGAAAACCATCAACAAAATGAGCCCGTCATAGAGAATAGCAAGAAAGAGCCAGATGACGATTGTAAAACCAAATCCTTTGATACGATCGTCATAAAAGAAGAGCCCCAGTACAAAGCCAAGTGCCACAAAGATAAGTGTGAGGATACCGCCAAGCCCCAGCACCAGAGCCGCTGAGGAGCCATCCAGCAGCAGAATATTGTGCCACGCCAATGGCAAGGCCGCTCCGATGATAAATGCAGACATCAATGGTGTGGCTATCCCCAAATATAGCCCCCAGTAGAGCACTCTACGGTTGATTGGCTGAGTAAGCAGGAGTTCAACGAACTCTTTTGACTGGTATATATAGAGTATTCCATATATCATGCCAACCAGTGGTATAAATAGAAGCATCACATTCGAGATACTAAGCAGTGTTTCAGCCCCCCCGCCGCCAAACCTCAATAACGAGTCTGTTAATAGGAGAAAGATGAGGCCATATCCAATCACCCATTTTCCCCGAAGCAAGCTTTTCCATTCATTTTTTACAATGTGGGTCAGTAATTTCATGCGCTCACCTCATCATCAGATTCCATCATTCTTGCGATGGCTGCTTCAAGCCTCTCCTCTTTACTTTGATCCAGCAGTTGCTGCATGGATCCGTAATATCGAATTTTTCCATCCAGTATAAAGATCACATGATCTACCAGCTGTTCCAGTTCACTCATAATATGAGAAGTGATGATCACGGTTTTACCATTTTCTTTTTCTGATTGAACCCGTTGTTTAAACTTATGGCTTGAGCGGGGGTCGAGCCCTGCAGTAGGCTCATCAAAAAAGAGGATTTCAGGATTGAACATCATCGCAAGAGTAGCACCAACTTTTTGGCGATTACCGCCTGATAGCGTTCGGAGCGGTTTATTGAGTTCCGGTTTTAAATTAAATTGATCAATCAGCTCCTCTTCATAGACAGCTTCCTGATCCCGTAATCCTTTTATGAAATCCAGCAATTCATGAACTTTCATATTTTCCGGGTATCTGGCTACCTGGGGCATATAGCCGATATATTTGCGATAAAGCCAATCACCGTTGAGGGTGGTGTCCATGACACGAATCGTGCCTGAGTCCGGTTTAACCAGACCAAGCAGGGTTTTAATCAGTGTAGTTTTACCGGCCCCGTTCGGCCCGACGATTCCGGTTGCCTGTCCGGACGGGATGGACAGATTCATTCCTTTCAAAACCTGTAAATTGCCAAAGGATTTCTTTAACTCTTCAACTTCTATCATAAGATTCTTGAGATTCGTTGCATTTTCGGATTCTCATCCATAAGGGTTTTTGGTGTGAGAACAGGCATGATGCGCTCTGCACTATCCAGCAGGCGTATAAACATGCTTCTAAGTAAGATCAATGATTCGGGCTGACGCTCGATGATCATTGAAAAAAGGCTCACCGGCCGATAGGGGACATCACCAATACCATCTCCTTCCAGGTCATACCCTTCGTAATGGCTCCAATAGTTGCCATCAAAAAAGTTATTATTTCTGGGGCTGTCTGTTCGAACATCCAGGCTATTTTCAATAAAATTATTATCAGTGAACCGATTACGTGCACTGTTTGATTTGATATTTACTGCCCAGCCATTCAGTTCAATATCATTACCGTGGATATCAACATTGGTTGATCCCTCCGAGTAGATAGCTACGGTATTTCTGTAAAACCGATTGCCGGATATAGTGCTGTTTCGGATATCCTTGATGAGTAGTCCGTAAGCGGATGAACCCCAATTGTGTTCGAACCGGTTATTTGTCATATCCACATCATCAGAGTACATGACCGCTACACCTGCTCCGTTTTGCCTGAGTTGGTTTCGATCGTATCTGCCCCCATTGGAAAACATGTAGTGCAATCCATAACGATTATTGTGGTTACTGATATTGTCATAAATCTGAGCATTGGTTGCAAATTCCAGATAGATTCCATCTCGCATTCCGGATACAGTGTTATGCGTAATGACCGGATCTTCTACACTCCAGAGGTAGATTCCATTGCCGGAGGAGGCCTCTCGAAGGTCATAGGAGTGAATCGTATTGTTGGTTACCAATCCTCGTTTGGTTTCAGCCAGATAAATTCCAAAAAAGACATTATCGATCTGGTTATGTTTGATCTCAAAATCTGAGACGCCCTCAATCAACACAGCTGCGTAATCCCGAATATAACTTCTGCCGGTATTTTGAATTTTGAAGCCGTCGATAACAACACTGTCGGCCCGTACTACAAAAATATTTCCACTTTGATTGCCATCGATGACGGGAAGATCGACACCGGTTAGAGTTACCTTTTTTGTGATCAAAATCTGACTTTCTCTGTAGGTGCCGCTCTCTACAACGATATGAGCACCGTGATCGGCCAATTCAATTGCTTCGGACAGAGAACTAATTGGCCCGTCGGCAGATACGACAATTTGTGCAAAGTTTGCAGACACAAGGGTCAGAAATAAGAATATGGTTATGATCAGTGTTTTCATGTATGGCAAAAAAATAGATTAGTGATGCATATGTTGTTCGCCGTTTCCATTTAACCAGGCTTCGGTGACGATCCATTTGACTTGGTTGTAATCTACAATCTCACCTCCATACTCATCCTTCATGGATTGAGCCGATTCAAGGTCAGGATAAGCGGAAAGGAATAGTCCCATTGGGCTTCGAAGTGATTCACTGTGAAGATAGACGGCAGAAGAGGCTTCCAGCCATTCATCACGGTTCAAAAAGTCGGGAACCCACAAAGAGTGTAT
>SKZL01000250.1 GCA_007127395.1 Balneolaceae bacterium | reverse complement strand
TGCAATAACGCTTTCGACGCCATGCGAGACAAACAGACGGGGGACGGAGGACCGGGGACCGGAGAAAACTCTCCCCTTGCGCCTGCGTCCCGACACCTCGGGGAGGGGAGTGCCAAAACGGAGCGGGGGCGAGGGGTGTCATCTTCGTTGAGCTACCATCCAAAGCTCACCGTTCGAACTCATCAAACCGAAGGAACTGTAACCATCGAAATCGAAGATAATGGTCCGGGGATCCCCGACGACATCAAAGACAATATCATGCAGCCGTTTTTTACGACCAAAAAGGGCACACAGGGTACTGGGCTAGGACTTTCGATCACAAATGACATTGTGAAGGCGCATGGGGGCTCGATGAAAATAACATCTGAACTTGAAGAGGGAACAACGTTCACCATCATTTTAAAGGCGAAATGAAATAAAGTTGTTATATTAAAAAGGTTTAAATCGCTGTTAAATGAAAATGTTCTTCAAAGATCTCTTTTCAATGAACCCGAAATGAATCAATAATACCAAATAAATCCAGTAAACAGATGATAAAAATTCTCGTTGTTGATGATGAAAAAGATGTAGAAATGCTTTTCAGGCAGAAGTTCAGGAAAGAGATCCGGAGCAATCAAATTCATATGGAATTTGCATTTTCCGGTAATGAGGCCCTGGATGTCCTTGGCAGTTCGGAACCACCGGATGTGGTCTATGTCTTTTCAGATATCAATATGCCCGGGATGTCGGGGCTGGAGCTCCTTGAGAAGGTAAGACAGAAATATCCCTCGATTAAGGTGGCATTGATCTCTGCCTATGGAGACCAGGATAATTATGAGCGGGCCATCGCATCGGGCGCAAAAGAATTTTTTACGAAACCGATCGACTTTAATTCATTGAAAGATGAAATCAACAATCTGATTAAAACATAAATTGAGCTTCATGAATACACAAATAAGGAAAATACTGGTTGTTGATGATGAACCGGATCTTCAAATGCTAATGCTTCAGAAATTCAGGCATAAGGTTAAATCAAAAGAGTATGAATTTTTATTTGCTGAAAATGGAAGTGAAGCATTGGAGTGCCTGAAGGTCAACCTGGATGTATCGCTGGTTTTGAGTGATATCAATATGCCCCGGATGGATGGGCTCACTCTTCTGAATGAATTGCAGCAACTGGATCGTCCTGACCTCAAAACGGTGATGGTTTCGGCGTACGGAGATATGGAAAATATCCGTACGGCAATGAACAGAGGCGCGTATGATTTCGTGACAAAACCGATCGATTTTAAAGATATGGAGACCACCATAGAAAAATCTTTTCTGGAAATAGAGCGGATTTTTCGATCTCTGGATGTGGAAAAGCAGCTGGAGTCCATCAACTTTGATCTGGATATGGCCGCCCGGATCCAGCAGAAAATGCTTCACCAGGATTTTCCGGTTTTTCCGGATGACGACAGATTTGAAGTCTATGCCAATATGATCGCTGCAAAACATGTTGGCGGGGATTTTTTTGATTTTTTAAAACTTGACGAAGATCACTTTGTCTTTTTTATAGGGGATGTGGCCGGAAAAGGGATGCCTGCCGCTATCTACATGGCCGTCTGCAAAACCATGCTGAAGGCCATCGCATCGGAAGTGTCCGATCCCGCGGAGTGTATCAATAAGGTCAACAACATGCTCATACCTGAAAGTGATATTGCTACGTTTGTCACTGTTTTTTTTGGAGTCCTGAATGTAAAGACCGGAGAGCTGAACTATTGCAATGGCGGCCACAATCTGCCATATATTGTCACTGAAGAGGGGGAAATCACGGAGATCGAGGATGTTGGCGGTTTATTGCTGGGTAAATTTGAGAATGCCCCTTACCAAAAAGGAACCGTTCAGCTCAATCCCGGAGATACTGTTGTCACATTCACGGATGGAGTTACAGAGGCAGAAAATGAAACGTCTGACTTTTTCGATGAGGAGCGGGTGATCACCTATCTGAAAAAAAACGGTTCCCGCCCTCTGGATTCCCAGGTGAAAGGTCTGTTTCTGGAAGTTCTGAAGTTTGCCGGATCTGCAACCCAATCGGATGATATTACCGTCTTGTCTGTCCGGTACAACGGCAACAAAAAACCACCGTCTGAAGAGTGATCCGGTTGGAATGGCGATCCGGCAGTGAAAAAATGAGAAGCTAAAATCTAAGAATCAAAAGCTTCAACCGCTGCATCTACAGTTTTATGATGATCGAATACGGTAATCAGTTTGGTGACTATCAGTAAACTTTCAATACGGTCAGATGCGCCGCATATTTTAAGGTCACCGCCTGCATTTCGGAGGCTGGTCAGTGCAGAGATCAGAATCCCCAGGCCGGAGGAGTTCATAAAGGAGACTTTGCTGAGATCTGCAACAACATTGGTTTTTTTCTCATCGATTAATCGTTTGATTTCATCGTGAAATGTAGTAGCTGATGGGCCGCCCATTGCATTCCCCTTAAAGGTAAGAATCACTGTATTATATCTTTCAGAAACTGAGTATTTCATGTGAGTTCTGTTCGTTTAGTGTTAAAAAATGTTTTAGTCATTATATCTGTACTACTTTTTTCTCAATATGCTATTTTTTTTTCAAAATATCTTAATAACAATCAAATTTATTTATTATTAATAACTTGAATAAATATTAATACGTCCTTTTTCCAAAGGAACATTGTCAATACCCCACAGCCTGACCATCCACTCTTGCTTCGGAAGCTCCAAAATAGACCCCTTTTTCATGATCTTTGAGAATAGCTTGAAACCTGCCGAAGAACTCCATTCCTATCTGCACCCGATGACCCCTTGCCCTCAAGCCACGCACGATTTGATAGTCGATCGCAGATTCTATATGTAGTGTTCCGCCATCTTCCATCAGATCGGGCAGATCATCTGTCGGTTCGGTTGAACCGGCATGCATCCAGCGCAGCGCATCACCGGCCGCCTGTATGTTCATGCCAAAATCGATCACATTGGTAATCAGGCTCAGATGTCCCACGGGCTGATAACCGCCCCCCATGTTTCCAAAACTGAACCAGGGCTTTCCATCTTTCATCGCAAATCCGGGGATGATGGTGTGAAACGGCCGCTTACCCGGTTCGTAGACATTGGGATGATCCATGTCCAAAGAAAAGAGCTCTCCCCGATTCTGCAGACTGAAACCGGTGCCGGGTACCACAAACCCCGTACCCATACCGCGAAAATTGCTTTGAATAAGCGATACCATATTGCCATGCTTATCTGCGGTTGTCAGATAGATTGTACCGCCTTCATGCAGCCCGGCAACTCCTGAAACAACTCGTCTGGATGCTCTGTCTGTGATCAACTCCCTGCGTTCAGCCGCATACTCCTTGGAGAGGAGCGTTTCAAGGGGCTGGTCATAAAAATCTGAATCCGCATAGTGCTTTGCACGATCTTCATAGGCCAGTTTTTTTGCCTCAACCATCAGATGAAGTGTCTCCTCACTGGCAAAACCCTTGGAGCCCAGATCGTACCCTTCCAGAATATTGAGCATCTGTAAAACGGCCGTTCCCTGATTATTTCCTCCAATCTGATAAATATCATAACCGCGGTAGTTTACAGAGATCGGTTCAACCCATTCAGATCGATGTGCCTGATAATCCTCCAGCCTCAGATACCCCCCGTGTTCACACATAAACGCATCTGTTTTCTCTGCAATTTCTCCTTCATAAAAAGCCGCTCTTCCCTGCTCTGCAAGCAATCGAAATGTATTTCCCAGATCGGGATTTTTAAAGATCTCTCCCTTTTCAGGTGCGCGTCCGTCAATGGTAAATGTCTCCACAAATGCCCCAACCCGTCGGCTCAAAACAGGCACACTGCGCTGCCATGCATCAGCGATGGATTCTGTTACCGGAAATCCATTCTCCGCATAGAAAATGGGCTGCTCCAGGATGTCGGCCATACGCATCGAGCCAAACCTGTCGTGCATTTCAAACCATCCGTCTACTGCTCCGGGAATCGAAACTGAGAGCAGGTTTGAGGGTGGAATGCGATTTGGGCTGCCCAACCTCTCCAGCTCCTCCGTCAACTGATCATACGATAACCCAAGGGGAGAACGGCCGCTTGCATTTAGAGCATAAAGCTGACCGCTCTCCTCATGCCAGATAATGGCAAAAAGATCGCCTCCGATCCCGTTGCCGGTTGGCTCCATCAAACCCATGGCGGCATTTGCAGCGATGGCCGCATCTATGGCATTGCCACCTTTTTTCAGAATATCCAGGCCAACTTGTGAGGCCAGCGGGTGACTCGTCGCTACCATCCCATGTTGTCCGATCACTTCAGACCGTGTCTGAAAGGGTTCACCCGTTGGCCGGTCTATTTGTGCATGCAGGTTTTCAGAGAAGAGTAGCAGTGGCAATAAAAAAACGATAAAAATGAGATGAATATCCTTCATAATGAGATTGTATTATGTAAAAAACTATGTTGATTTGTGTGGATAGAATAAAAGAGTGATGTACATATATCCCAATTAATTTCGCTACTCGTATACATCGTGTTCAGAAAATGAGCAAAACGCCGGAATAGTGCAATAATTCAATCCATTGCTCCAAATGAACTCATCAGTCTTGAGGCCTGATCATACTTCACTGTTCATCATTCGCCATTCTGCGATCTGAGATCTCTTTCGCCTTCTGCCCACGGGGTAAAGAGATGAGAGAACTCACGTTTTAATAAAAAGTGGCATCTGATTTTTTGAAAGAAATAGGCTACATTTCTGAAAATCTAATTCAACAACATTTTTAATTAATCAGACAGAGTATGATTCAGGAGTATCTGAACTCAGTTGAAAAATTTATCATCATCGGCGACCGTGTACTGGTGAAGCCGCGCGACATGGAAACCCACACCAAAAGCGGCCTTGTGTTGCCTGCATCCGTAAAGGAGAAAGAGGAGATTCACAGCGGGTATATCATCAAAACGGGCCCCGGTTACCCGGTCCCTTCTCAGGATATTGATGAACCCTGGAAGGATGGTTCCAGCGATCCAAAATATATTGGCATGCAGGCAAAAGAGGGGGATCTGGCCATTTTCCTGAAAAACCGTACCCATGAGATTGAGTTTGAAAATGAAAAATACCTGATCGTCCCCCACGGAGCCATTCTGCTGTTGATACGGGACGATTTAAACCATGGATAACTTTCAAAGATGTCTCTATTGCGGCCAACCCGAATCGATCGTGTGGGTTCACGGCCATGGGCAATGTACCCATTGTGGCATCAATGTAGATGAGTGCTGCAGGGGGGAGAGCTGCGAAACCGATCGGGATCCCGGGCCGGACAAAGGGTAAACAGAAAGGGAGGCTCAGCCGGGCAAGCCGAAAACAGAATCCGGACACCCGGCCGGGTAAAAACGAAAGTTCAATCCGCTGATCACCTTCATTTGACCAATAACATTTTTTTTGACAAGACAGCCTGATCTGTGATAATCCTGTAGAGATAGACCCCCGATGCCAATCCCGATCCATCAAAGGAGACAGAGTGAAATCCAACATTGAGCCGTTCATCTACAAGAGTGGCCACTTTTCTCCCAAGAATATCGTATACCTCCAGACGAACATCCTTCGTTTCCTTCAGCGCAAAATCGATTCTGGTGACAGGGTTGAATGGATTGGGATAGTTTTGTGCAATCAAATCATTTTCCGGCGTTGCAGAAATAATTTCTAAGCTGTAACTGCCGG
>SKZL01000030.1 GCA_007127395.1 Balneolaceae bacterium | reverse complement strand
GGGGAAACCACTCTTTATAAATCGCATAACGCTGTTGCGACTCCTGTTGAACCTGCCAAGCCCAGTCGCGGTTCAGGTCAAACATATAGTGGTTGGACCGGCCGCCGGGCCACGGTTCATGATGTTCTCTCGCCTCTATTTTGGGATTTACCTGCACACCCATCATCTGGTTGAACCAGGAGACATATCGTTCGCGTCCATCAGGATTGAGCATCGGATCCATGATCACCACACTATTTTCAAGCCATCCTGCGGCATCATCATTATCGGGCCTCACCAGTTCATAAAGAGTCTTCATTGCAGCTTCACTGCTTGAGGTTTCATTACCGTGAATGTTATAGCTTAACCAGACTATTCCCTTCAGATTGTCGGTTGGTTCTCCCGGCTCCAGTCCGGTCAGTTTCAGATTATTGAGCCGGATCTCATCAATATTTTCATGATTCTCCGGTGAGGTGATAATCAGATAGACCAGCTCACGGTGCTGATTGGTTGAGCCATATGAATGAATTGTTACAAGCTCTGACTCTTCAGCAACATGATTCACATAGTTTAAAACGTTGTGATGTTGGGTCCATCGTTCTCCAAGCTCATACCCCAGAAACTCTTTTGGAGATTGAACCTGAGCAAATGAAACAGTTGAAAGTAAAATTGAAAAAAGGATGCCAGTCAGCATTCCGGACTGTATATTCATGATATTTACAAATGTTTGTTGATCAATATTGAAGGGACTAACTTAATCAAAACCTGAATCTGCTAAAAGCTGTAATCTCCAAGATGCGGAAAAATTCCATTTTTTTACTTTTGATCCTCTGCTTCTCAATCTTGACGGTGATGCCCGTTCAGGCTGTATCAGAAGATCGTCCAAGGTTCACCATACTGCACACCAATGATGAGCATTCTCATCTGATTCCGCATCCGGCCATCGATGACCACCCTGAATTGACAAACTCTGCAAGAGGCGGCTTTGCTCGGCTGGCCGGTGCAATCGGCGAGATCAGAGCTCAAAAGCAGTCTGAAGGAGAACCGGTTCTGCTTTTTTCAGGTGGTGATATTCTCGGCGGCCCTGTTTTTGGCTGGCTGCCACTGCTGGACGGTGTTGCGGCGGAGATGAAACTGTTTCAAATGATAGGGTATGATGCCATCACAATTGGAAATCATGAGTTTGATTACGGCTCTGAGGTTTTTGCCTCCTACCTGAAAGCTGCCGGGTATCCGGAAGCCGGTAATCAGACAGTGATTTTGGGATCAAATACAGATCCCCCTATCGGCCATCCGCTGAATGATGTGGGGATTCAGCAATCTTTCATCAGGGAGTTATCGAATGGACTCAAGGTGGGTGTTTTCGGACTGATTGGTGATGATGCCGTGAGCAAGACGGCTCAACCGGATAATGTCACTTTTTCCGACCCGATTGAAACCGCCCGGGCCATGGTGGAGCAGTTGCTTGATCAGGGTGCGGATATTCTGATTTCAGTCAATCACTCCGGGGTTCACGAAGACCGCATCCTGGCCGAGGCTGTTCCGGAGATCGATGTGATTGTGGGCGGACATTCACATACTCCTCTTTATGAACCGGTTCGTATTGGCAAAACGATCATTGTCCAGGCCGGCAGCTACCTGAGTTATCTGGGGCGGTTGGAGCTGGAGTGGATTGAAGAGGAGGGCCGTTTAGAAATTGTGAATGATGATAATAGCGAGCCCTTTTTGATTCCCCTTGACTCTGCGATCACACCCGATGCTGAAGTGGCTGCTGAAGTAGTCCGCTATGAGGAGATGATAAATGAGTGGATCTCCGATCTTACTCATGGACTGGTTGCCGATATGCGTCAGCCGGTCGCAAGTTCTCCATTTACAATATCTGGTGGACGTTTTCAGAGAGAAACCCCTATTGGAAACTATATTACCGACGCGATGAGGTACTCTTCTGAGCGGATCACCGGCAGAGATGTTGATATAGCGGTTCAGGCCAGTGGTGCCATCCGTGCGAATATCAAACCGGGAGTAGAGGAGTGGTCGGAGGGGTTGATCTCATTTTATGATCTTATAGTGTCGACCGGATTGGGTTCCGGCTCGGATGGATTGCCCGGCTACCCGATGGTCTCCTTTTATCTGACGGAGGCGGAAGTACGGAATGCGCTTGAAATATCCGTTCTGCTCTCTGAGTTACGGGATAATGCCTATTTCCTTCAGGTTTCCGGTCTGACTGCTGCATTTGATCCCTCCAGGGCAGTACTTTTCACCATCCCATTCAGCGGAACACCGATACCATCCTACCGTTCTCTCTTAAGTGCCTATCTGGAGCAGGAAAATGGTGAACTTCGACCGCTGAAAAATGATCAAACCCTGCTCCATGTCGTGACTGACAAGTATATTGCCGGTTTTTTGCCGATGGTTGGAGAGATGCTTCCAAGGCTGGATATCGTTCTGAAAAATGAGGCCGGAGAACCGATCTCTCTTGAGGATGCAGTCATCACAGATGGTGGCCGCCAGTACAAAGTGTGGCAGGCTGTACTGGATTATACTCTGTCACATCCCGTTCATATGCTTGATCTGCCACAGATCCCGAACCGTTATGAAAGCGATGAGAATCGTTTGCGGGTTGTGCCTACGTTACCGCTATGGATCTGGCCTCTGGTGATAGTTATCCTGATCAGTGCGGCAGTTTTTTGGGTGTTTTATAAGAGATAACAGTTATTTAACATCCACGCCCTTTTCTACTCTCATTTTGAAGAGGGCAGCGGCGATCTCAATTGGAGTAAAATTCCCCTCTGCAAGCGGCTCAAGCTGTTCGATATACTCCCGGAGTCCGCCGGCTTCAAGTGTTTCCAGAAGTTCTTCCAGGTGGTTATCAATTTTTGAGAGTTGTACCTCTCTGACTGAAGGCATCGGCAGTGGCAGTAGATCTGCCCTGGTCATTTTTTCAATAAACCGGATTCGCTTTTTCTTTCTTCCTGATGTAAATGTAATAGCCATCCCGGATTTACCGGCACGAGCTGTACGGCCGATACGGTGGACATAAAATTCCGGATCATTCGGTATGTCATAGTTAAATACAACATCGATATCATCCACATCCAGGCCTCTGGCAGCTACATCGGTTGCAACCAGTATTTCGATCTGGGCTCTTCGGAATTTTTCCATCACCTTGTCCCGGACCTGCTGACGCATATCCCCGTGCAGTGCATCGGCAGAATACCCACGTGCCTGTAACTCCTGAACAAGAGAATCGCACTGCCGTTTGGTGTTACAGAAGATCAATGCCAATCTAAAATTAGCCATATCCATAACACGAGAAATTGCTTCTGTGCGCATAGAGTCACGCACTTCCATAAAATACTGTTCGATCCCGGATGCTGTCTCGGTCTGACCTTCAACTTTGATCATTTCAGGATTTTCCATCCATCGGTTCATGATATTTTTGATCGCTTTGGGAACCGTAGCTGAAAACATCACTGTCTGCGATTTACCCTGGCTGTAGCTCAAAATCTTTTCCAGATCTTCACGAAAACCCATATTAAGCATCTCGTCCGCTTCATCGAGTACAACTAACTCCAGCGCTCCCAGTTTGAGAGTACCGCGTTTCAGGTGATCGATAACTCTGCCGGGTGTCCCCACAACGATCTGGGCACCTTTTTTCAGAGCATTCAATTGTCGACTGATCGGTTGCCCGCCATATACCGGCACCGTAAAGATACCATCGGTATAGCGAGCCAGTTTGATGAGTTCTCCCGTAACCTGAATAGCCAGTTCACGGGTAGGGCAGAGAATCAGCACGCTCGGTGATTTTGAGCCTCTGTTGGCTTTTTGAATAGCCGGGATACCGAATGCAGCTGTTTTACCGGTACCGGTTTGAGCCTGTCCTACCACATCCTTACCCTCAAGAATGACCGGTATACATGCCGATTGAATCGAAGTGGGTTCTTCAAACCCCATCTCTTCGATCGCTTTTAAAATTTCAGGTTGAATGTTCAGATCTGAGAATCCTGGTTCTTTCATGAATATAAATTGATTTTAAAATTGGTTTCGCTGAAATCCACGCAACTCTTCCCTTTTATCAAAGTTCAGGAAGAAATCTCTCCAATAACGTGTAACCAATGAATCAGATGTGATTTACTGAAATAAACAGAGGCAATACCGGAACCTAATGGATAGGACTTCACTATAAATATAACTGTAGTTAAAGTACGGATTAAGTTTGAATGTTATACTATCCGATTTTTGCCGGTTAACTCCTGTGAACCAAACCATAACGGGTTTTGTTTATCTCCATTCATTTACTTTGTATCTTTGACCGTTAAATACTCAGCTGAAACGAAGACAATCACAAACTGATGGCACGTAAAACATTCGACATTCCTGAAATGTATCATTCACCGGTGATCCGGAATGTTAAGGAAGCCAATAAAATTACAGACCCCCGCAAGAAGGATCTGACACCTGTTGAATTGGATTTTGGTCCGGTCACCTTTCTGATCCCAAGACATTTTGGTTTCTGTTATGGTGTTGAAAATGCTATAGACATCGCATATCGAACGGTTGAGGAGAATTCCGGCAAAAAGATCTACCTCCTGAGTGAGATGATACACAACCCAACTGTGAATGAAGACCTGCAAAAAAAGGGGGTAAAATTTCTGTTTGATACGGATGGTTCAGAACGAATACCTTTGGATTCACTTAATAGTGATGATATAGTCATTGTCCCGGCTTTTGGCACTACGCTTGAAATTGAGGATAAACTGAAATCGAAAGGGATCAATCCTTATCAATACAATACAACCTGTCCATTTGTAGAAAAAGTCTGGAATCGCGGAAATCAGCTTGGAAAAAAGGGCTATAGCCTGGTGGTTCACGGTAAACATCAGCATGAAGAGACACGTGCCACTTTTTCACACAGTGCGGATCACTCCCCCGTTGTAGTCGTTTTAAACCCTGAGGAAGCAACTATACTGGCTGAAATTATGACCGGTAAACGTCCGGTTGCGGATTTTGAGACGTGGTTTGGCTACAAGAGTACAGAAGGCTTCAATCCTTTGAAAGACCTGGAGCATTTTGGTGTCATCAATCAGACAACCATGCTGGCCACGGAAACTGAGGAGGTGATGAATATCCTGAAAGCCGCTGCTGCTGAGAGGTTTGGTGAAGAAAAGGCGCCTGACCATTTTGCAGACACCAGTGACACCCTCTGTTATGCGACAAATGAAAATCAGACAGCTACATATGCTCTCGCAGATGCTGCTCCTGATCTGGCACTGATCGTGGGAGGTTATAACTCTTCAAACACCATGCACCTGGTTGAGATCCTGGAACATCACTGTCCATCCTTCCATATAAGAGATGCCGGTGAAATTGATTCACCCCAAAAAATCAGCCACTTTGATCAGTGGGAAAAAGAGATTCTTGAAAGTGAGAATTGGCTTCCTGTTCAAAAGAGAGGATTAAGAATTGCATTAACATCTGGCGCTTCATGTCCGGATATCCTGGTAGATGAAGTGCTTATAAAAATCCTCTCATTCTTTCCGGATGCCAAAGAGATTGACGATGTCATAGAACCCTACATGCAGCTTTCAAACGGCGCTGAATAATCACAATTACACGTATTCCTATTCAGGTATGATCCTGAAATATGAGACTCTCGGAGGCTGAAAACTTCTGAGTCGGATATGATAGTCGTTCTCCACCAGTTCCACTTCGGGTGTCACGCGGCCTGAATCGTCATCCGTTATCAGTGTATAATCTACATAGGCATTAAACAACCTTAAGCCATGCACCTCAGAGAACTGATCTATGGGTACATCGTAGCGAACCATAATTGATGAAGGGTTGTATGTTACTGCACGGCCACTTGGCAGATTTCGGGTTCGGATTGGAACACGAAGTTCTGCTTCGGTAAACTCTGCGACTTCCACATCCAGTGTCACCCTGGAGGGCACAACCGATACACCTGAATCCGGCTGTCTGAGGTTGATATTGTTAACGACACTTCGTGTGATATTTGTGAGCTCCACATTCTCAGTCTCCCAATAATCGATCTCTTCAAGCAGTGATTCAGCACCGGAGATCGTGACACTGTCGGGTGATACAACCGGATCACGAATCAGCCCATATCGATTACCCACGTTCAATTCCACTCTGCTGACAACAGGTACCCGTTTACTGATGCGGGTTTCCGTTCGGATTTCCAGTTGTGAAGGGCGAACCTGGATAATATTCAGATTGGAAAATGCCCCAATCTGGTTGCGGATCTGTTCGGATAGATTCACCTCCTCTGATTCTGCGTTTACAAAGACTCTTGGCGGATTCGTATAGACGGATATCAGGTTCCACCCCTCGCCTGTAAGATTTACAGTTGCCACATCTGGAATTTCACTGATGATCGTTACATCCTGAGGCAGATTACTCAGTATGATTGGAACTTCAATGGAGACATTAAAGTCTCTGCTCAGGTTCACGATAAACCAGAGGCTTAGGGAGATTACAAGTGCCACTGAGAAAGCGATTATTTTTTCACGACTCTCAAAACTGCTTAAATCACTCTCATCCGATGACGGTATGCTCTCTCCCGAAAAAAAACCTTTGATTCGATCCGATAAAAAGTTTAAAAATTTCATCTCTATGAAAATATAAATAAATCGGTCAATTGCGCACGATTATTTCTTTTACAACTTTTGAGCCTACTTTCTCATTCATACGTTTAGCAATGGAGAACCGGTTTGCATGAAGTTCAAATCTCCATGCTTCACTTGAAACAGTTATAATCAGTTTGGGGCCGTCAAATTTGAGTCCTTTCGTTGCTGCTGCGATTCGCTCGCCAACAATCTCGGGATAGAGATGAAGAGCCATACCCCTCTTGAGCTCCGTCTGCTGGGGAACCTTTTTCATGAACTCACGAAGCAGTTCATTCATCGGTTTTGGTTTTCTTCCAAATGCCATGTTTGACCTAATATTTAAGTGAAACGATAGAATCTTTCACCGTAAACCATTTGTTATCGGGATTATCCCGAAACTGCTGCGCATCAAACGGCTTCTCTGATGCAGATGTGATAAATGTCTGTCCCGCATGTTTTGTTAACGTTTCGGTAATGACACTCGTCTTTTCCTGGTCCAGATTTCCAAACAGATCGTCAAGCAACAGGATAGGCAGATCGTCCAGTTCATCCAGATAGTAAAATAACTGTCCCATCTTCATCGCCATCGAGAAGAGGCGATGTTGTCCCTGTGACCCATAATTTCGCAACTCCATATCACCCAGGTAGAATACGATTTCATCCCTGTGAGGTCCGATCAGAGTCTGTTCTCTTTCTGCTTCCTTCTCAAAATTATTTTCCAGTTGATTTAAAAATTCTGCTTCAATCTCATCAATTGTACCCGGAATCTCAACAATCGTTTGATATTTCAGGGAGGGCTGCAATTTTAATCCGGTGATTGTTTGATATTGCAGAGCCAGATAGATGACAAAGCGATCCAGCACTTCACTTCTTTTTTTGATGATAGATGCCCCTTTTTTGGCAAGCTGCACATTCCAGGGTTCCAGCTGGGTCTGAAGCATTGAAAGTGAGCCCTTGAACTCTTGAAGAAGCCTGTTTCTCTGTTTTCGTATCTTGCGGTAATCGATCAGATCCTTCAGATAGGGAGTAGAGATCTGGCTGATCATACTGTCCAGAAAAGATCGTCTTTCAATGGGGCCATCACCGGTCAGTTTCAGATCTTCAGGGCTCAAAACGACAACAGGCACCATTCCAATCAGATCTGAAAAACGATCAAGCGGGCTGTCGTTGACAAAGATTTTTTTTCCTTCACCTCTCGAATAGCTGCAACTGATCTTGAATTGGGGCCTCACTTCGCCTTTAAAACTCCCATTGATCATAAAATATTTGTGGTCTTGATGGGCAATGTATTGATCACTGGAAGCCACAAAACTTCTGGACATACATAGATAGTGAATGGCATCAATTAAATTGGTTTTACCTGATCCATTTGAACCGGTTATCAGGTTCAGATGGGGGGCAAATTCAATCTCAGTATCCTCGTGATTTCTGAAATTGATTAATTTGATCCGTTCGATTTTCATCTATTCTGTTCATCAGAAAAAAAGAGCCGGCCAGTTCTGTATTCCAGAGCTTAGCCGGCCCGTTAAATTTTACGTTATACTGTATTGAGCCTTATCCATTCAGGATCAGAGGCCAAATACATCTCTGCCGAGGAAAATTGCACTTTCGCCCAATTCCTCTTCAATTCTGATCAGCTGATTGTATTTTGCAATACGATCGGTTCTGCTCATTGAACCGGTTTTGATCTGACCGGCATTGGTTGCAACGGCAATATCAGCAATCGTTGTATCCTCTGTTTCACCGGAGCGGTGAGAAATTACAGCGGTATATCCATTTTTGTGAGCCATTTCAATAGCATCCAGTGTTTCTGTCAAAGTTCCGATCTGGTTAACTTTAATCAGGATAGAGTTAGCAACACCCTGTTTGATACCATCTGCCAGGCGGGTTGTATTTGTTACAAACAGGTCATCACCTACCAGCTGCACCTTATCACCCAGTGCCGTGGTTAATGTTTTCCATCCATCCCAGTCATTTTCATCCAGACCATCCTCGATGGATATGATTGGATATTTCTCCACCCAGTTTGCCCAGTATTCTGTCATTTCATCTGAGTTACGCTTTGAACCGTCGCTCCATTTGAACTCATAGATTCCCGTCTCCTTGTCGTAAAACTCAGCAGAAGCCGGATCCAGTGCGAGAAGGATATCATCGCCGGGAGTATAGCCCGCTTTTTCAATGGCGGTGAGTATTACTTCGATCGCTTCTTCATTGGACTTCAGGTTAGGAGCGAATCCACCTTCATCGCCAACAGCAGTGTTATAACCTTTTGAAGAGAGTACTTTTTTCAGATTATGAAACACTTCTGTTCCCATCTGAATCGCTTTGCTGTAAGAGTCAGCACCTGCAGGCATGATCATGAACTCCTGCGGGTCCACATTATTGTCAGCATGAGAACCACCGTTGATGATATTCATCATCGGAAGTGGCAGTACCTTGGCATTAACACCGCCAAGGTATCTCCAGAGCGGCAGACCTGCTGAGATAGCTGCAGCTTTTGCAACCGCCATTGATACACCAAGTATAGCGTTGGCACCCAGATTTGATTTATTTTTCGTTCCATCCAGTTGCAGCATCAGTTGGTCAATTTCGGTCTGTAAATTTACCGGAATACCGATCAATTCATCCGTGATGACCCCATTTACATTTTCAACAGCCTTTAATACACTCTTACCCAGATAGTAGTTCTCTTCCCCATCTCGTAATTCGACAGCCTCGTGCTCACCGGTAGATGCACCGGAAGGAACCGCTGCTCTGCCGACAATGCCATTTGAGAGAGTTACATCCACCTCAACGGTTGGGTTGCCTCTTGAGTCTAATATTTGTCGTGCGTGAATATCTTCTATTAATCCCATAATTTTTTCTATTTGTATTGTTATATAGTACGATTACTTGTTCTCCCTTTATCGGGAATTTGCCTCGTCTCTCGACTATTCATCGTGAGGCTGATTGAGTTGTTCATTCCAAATCATTGGCAGAGACAGATCAATCCGTTTGACCGGTTTGGTGAACGAAATCAAAAAGATAGACTTTTTAATGGTTCTTAAACTCAATCTTAATATGCAGAATAAAAAATCTACATAACTTAAAGGTACTGCTAAATCCTGATACCATAAAGTAAAACTGATGAAACCGAACCTACTTTTTGACATAGATGGCCGTTAGCTTATCGTTGCCATCCGAATGTGAAGGTGATTTGTGGTGATCCAAAAAATCTTTGGGATTCAAAAAACGGTTCAAATTCAAAATTACCCTGTTCATCCAACTTCAATATATCAGGCCTTGGCACATCTGTTCTGAAAACCGGTTGGTTCGGCATCATGAGCTGTATACCGTCAGGGAAATAATAGAAGTAGTATCCAAAATCAATACTGCTTAATCTTGAAAAATTACTCCCAATATCGAGTGATAATTTAAATTCTCCTGCTGCACCCAGTTGCCATTCCCCCTGATTTAATCCACCGAATATGTCGTTTACCCGAGTAGATTGCAGCCTGAACAGCTCTTCATTAATCAGTACAAGCTCATTTCCTGTAAATCTATAGCCGTAATTATCAGGATCATCAAAATATGGGTAAGCAAATGAAGCAGCCGGGCCCATTCCGGCACTTAGAAAAAACCGGAAGTCATCCTGAATTGCACTTGCGAAAATTCTTTGACGCAGGCCCAGGATCAGTGGAAATGCAAAAGCGCGCTGATATTTATTCGGGATGATCTGTTGCCCAAAGAAAAAGTCTGTAAACGTCTGTTCGCTTGCATCTCTCAGTCCGGTTGCTCTCAGCGAAGCAGTGAATTCCATTTGTGGAGCAATCACATGTCTGTATTCACCACCAATTCCAAATCCAAAATTGTTCATGACGATATTGATACCGAATCCACGGTTGTAATTGTCACTCAGTGCAGATATGTCTCTTGTCGTTCTCTCGACCTCGGGTTCAATAATTTGCGAAACAACAGGTACCACTGAAACAAAAAGAATCAGGGTACATGGAATAATGATCTTAAATATTTTTTTCATTTTATCTAAACTAATTAAACGCATGAATTAGTAACGTTTTTTTTTGGCTAAGGATTGTATAACAACATCAAAAATAAACAGACAGTTCTTTTCCCAAAATATTTCTTTCAAATCTCCATTTGATTATTGTTGTATTAAAACGTTTATTCCTGCTGAATTTTGTCCTATTATATCAATTAAATTAACAAGATTATCTACATCATGAGTACAGTGACAAAATATTTGCTTTACGGGCCGAATCAAACACTAAGAAGGCTGCCGGGTAAACTCTTTGAAATCAGTGAACCAAAATTTCTCTACGAATACAAGGCACCTTCAAGCGATGATGAAATTTTCGTTGCCGTATATGAACAGTATGAGAAACAGATCAATGCCACAATTACATTGACTTGTATCATTGAATGTACCAACAGTTACAATAGAATTGAAATGAAAAAGGCAGGTGGCAGAATGGGTTTCAGGGGAAGTTCGCTATCTGAAGAGAAAAATATTGAAGCCGTTGTTGTCGATTTTATTATGGACTATTCAAAGCGTTTTGGCCTCTCTCTTCAGGAAGAAGTAGATGATAAAATATCTGCCGAATCAGAAGAAGATTGAGATTCAAACCATTTGAACTTTTTTCTTATCGCCATAATCAGCATCAACCATGACTACTCAAGATAACAGGGTTTGGACGGTTGTGGACATGATGGAGTGGGCAACCGATTATTTTCAGGAGAAGAGTGTAGCAGATCCCAGATTAAGTATAGATTGGCTTCTATCTGAAGTTCTCCAGGTGAAACGTCTTGATCTCTACCTTCAGCATGACAGGCCTCTTGCAACAGCTGAACTCGATCGTTTACGGGTGATGGTTAAAAGGCGTGCTCAACATGAACCGCTTCAGTATATAACCGGCTCAGCACAATTCATGGATGCAACCATTAATGTTGACCCAAATGTACTGATACCCCGTTCAGAAACTGAACAGTTAACAGAGTTGCTCCTTAAACAGACTCTGGAATCGGTAACAAAAAAACTTCACTTACTCGATTTGGGAACAGGGAGTGGCTGTATTCCTATTGCTGTAAAACTAAAAAGGCCCTATTGGTCGTGCCATGGTATCGATATTTCTGAGGGAGCGATAAATTTGGCACGTAAAAATGCACAAATAAATCAGGTTGATGTAAATTTTAATGTTGCGGACCTGCTTGAGTTCACAACAAATCCTGCCGGTGAATGGGATATTATCATATCAAACCCTCCCTACATAACTGATTCAGAAAAATCAGAGATGAATGAACAGGTTCTGGAGTATGAGCCACACCAGGCGCTCTTTCATAATGAACCGCTTCAACTCTATGAGAAGATTATTCAATTTGCAGCCAAGAACAGTGCACTTCTGTTTCTCGAATGCAACGATAAGACAGCCATTCAGGTTGCTGAGATCGCCTCTCGGTTTTATGCAGATTCAGCATTGAAAAAAGACCTTGACGGCAACAACAGATTTGTAATTGCAACTAAAGCAAATAATCCACTTTCCTGAGCTTTTTTATTGCGTTTTTCAATCTCTTTTAATAAGGCTCTTTAAATTGTCAATAAATATGTGGATAACTTGTGGAAAAGTATTTTTTCTGATTTGGGTTGTATTAACTTTTTGCAAAAACGGTGTTAAGGCATTGTTAAGCGGTGTCAAGTGAAATATTACAAGATTAAATTATAATCTGCATTTTATTGTAGCGCAATGCTTTATAACTTTCATCTAAATGTGGATAACTTTCCGAATTGAGTGAATTTTTTTATTGATTTGTCCCTAAGAAATTCTCATTTTGCTCGAGGGATAAATAACCATCTGCACGGCCCATGTGGATAACAGGGTGGTAATTAAAACACTAATATGCGTTTTCTGGAGGTTTTTTACGTTGAATAATCTGAGCGCCGAGAATGCTTGGGATAGATGCCTGGAGATTATTCAGGACAATATCAGCTATCAAAAATACAAATCGTGGTTTGAGCCAATCAAACCGTTACGGCTGGAGGATGATACACTCACGATTCAGGTGCCCAGTCAGTTTTGGTACGAGTGGCTGGAGGAGCACTACTTTAATATGCTTCGATCTACGATTGCCAAGGTTTTGGGAGATGAAGGGAAGCTTGAGTACTCTGTTTTGGTTGAGCGATCTGATAAGCTCGAAGAGAATCGCTCTATCCGCCTGCCACAGCGACCCATGCCCCCGCCAAAACCGCAGGAGATGAATACCTTTTCGGATTATCACCCGGGCAAGATAGAAAATCCATTCGTCATACCCGGAATACGTAAAACCAATATCGACTCTAACCTCAACAGTAATTATGTCTTTGAGAGGTATATAGAAGGTGACTGCAACCGCCTGGCCAGATCTGCTGCAATGGCAATTGCTGATAATCCCGGCAAAAACTCATTTAACCCTCTGTTCGTCTATGGAGGAACAGGACTCGGCAAAACCCACCTGGTGCAGAGCATTGGGAATAAGATCAAGCAACAGTTTGGTGACGATCACTCCGTACTTTATGTCTCCTCAGAAACATTTACCAATGAGTTTGTCCAGGCCATCCGGAACAACCGGGCCAGTGAGTTCTCGGTTTTTTACAGAAATATTGATGTCCTGATCGTGGATGACATCCAGTTTTTCAGCGGAAAGGAGAAAACACAGGAGGAATTTTTCCACATCTTTAACGCCCTGCATCAGGATGGAAAACAGATCATCTTAAGCAGCGATCGCCCGCCAAAGGATATACCGGATATTGAGGAGAGGCTTATCTCCAGATTTAGCTGGGGATTGAGTGCAGATCTTCAGATACCGGAATTCGAAACCCGTTATGCTATTCTTGAGCGCAAAGCTAACGACAACGGCATCTCACTCAATGCAGATATTATTGAATTTATCGCCTATAATTTCAAATCCAATGTTCGGGATCTGGAAGGGGCTGTGATTAAACTCCTTGCTACAGCATCACTGAAACACGTGGATGAGATCGACCTGCTGATGGCCAAATCGGTATTGAAGGATATGGTGAAGAGCTCAAATACTCAGATTTCCATTGAGTTTATACAAAATTATGTATGTGACTATTTTGGCATCGACACCAATAAAGTGAGAGAAAAAACCCGAAAACAGGAGATTGTGGAAGCCAGGCAAATAGCCATGTTCCTGGCAAAAAAGTATACCAAATCCAGCTTAAAAACCATTGGGCTGCAATTTGGCGGAAGAGATCACTCAACGGTCATTCATGCTATTTCAACGGTTGAAGAACGATTATCGACCAGTCCCAAACATAAACGGATATTGCAGGAATTGGAACAGAAAATCGAAGTTGCTACCTTATAGCCGGAACAGCATCACCATCAATTGTCAAACTTTTTGCTATACCTGACTACCGTCCATATGCGCTGTTCCTGAATCAATCTGTTTACAGATTGAAATATTTTTTTCGCCGGATTATTTAACTGTTTCTTTTTATTGGATAAGATTACAATCAAATCACTTAAGTTCCACGGCCTTCACGGTTATTATGACCAGGAACGTGAAGATGGCAATGAATTTGAAATCGATGTTACAGCAAAGGGTTCATTCAGAAATGCCATTCGAGACAATAATTTGGATAGTACCTTTAATTACGAATTGGTTGAAGAGGTTGTTGCTAAAATTCTAAATGGGGAAAAGGAAAAGCTGATTGAAGCACTCTGTTTTCGAATTGGAGAAGATCTTTTTAAACAGGCAACTCCGGTAAAAAGACTCAAGGTAACAGTCCGAAAGCTGAATCCACCCATCAAGACGCCTGCCGATTATGCAGAAATTACAATGAAATGGAACAGGTAACTATTGCATTGGGCAGCAACCTGGGAAACAGGCTGGCTGTGATCAAAGAAGCCGGTGAATTTTTGAGAACGGTTTCAAAGTCGGAAATCGTGAAATCTTCAATTTGGGAATCCGAACCCATTGGCGGTGCACTATACTCATTTTTAAACTGTTCAGCCAGAATTGAAACCCCTTTGGCTCCCCTCAAACTTTTGGACATCTTAAAGAAGCATGAAATATTCGCAGGCAGAGAGAAACAGCCTGAACGATGGGCTCCGCGTATTCTGGATCTGGATATCATTCGCTATGGAAGCCTGACTTTTTCAAATGACAAGCTAACCATACCGCATTCTGAATATCAAAACAGGTTATTCGTACTATTGCCTATGCAAGAAACGGATCCTGATTGGATAGATCCGGTTACCGGATTCGGCTTGAGTGAGCTTATAGATAAAGCTCCAAAAATGGCTATTCATAAAACAGATCATTCATGGTAAATTCTTCCTATCTTTATCACTGTTTAATCATTCAATTTTAAATGGCTAATCAATTTGATTTTATCGCTATTGAGGGAGTTATAGGTGTCGGGAAAACGACTCTTGCGACAACCTTGGCAGAAAGGAACGGGGCCAGGCTGGTACTGGAGCAGTTTGAGGAGAATCCGTTTCTTCCAAAATTTTATGAAGACAGAAAGCGTTATGCCTTTCAAACTCAGCTGGCTTTTTTGGCCAGCCGGTTCAAACAGCAACAACAGATGACAACACCCGATCTTTTTGACCAGTTTGTCATCTCCGACTATATCTTCGAAAAAGACAGAATTTTTGCGCGGCTCAACCTGGATGATGACGAAATAGCCCTCTACGACAATATTTTTGGAATTATGACCGGTATTTCTGCAAAACCGGACTTAGTTATTTATCTTCAAAGCAGCGTAAAGCGGTTAATGAACAACATCTACAACAGAGGAAGAGATTACGAAAAACATATCACTCCGGACTATTTACAAGAGCTGTGCGACGCTTACAATCACTACTTTTATCACTATACAAAAGCTCCTTTGATTATTATCAACGCCACAGAGATCGATTTTGTGAACAACCCTGATCACATGACGTATATAGAAGAACAGATTTTTCATCAACCGATCAGAAGCAATACTCATATTCAAATTATTCCTGATTCATGATTCGCTGGTTATTTATCATTTTATTTATCTATTTGGTTTACAGGTTAATACAGGGACCTAAGAGAAGAAAAAATCCTGCAATTCGTTTCCATTTCAGAAATTTTGGAAAAGGTGACGAGCAAAAAAGAACCTCATCAAGCCGGCCAAGACTGGATGACATTGAAGAAGCGGAGTTTGAGGACATTACAGAGAAATCGGAAAAAGAAAATAAAGAGGAGTCAAAATGAGTTTTGAGGAGAAACACAAACAGGGCTATGAGATGCTTCATGAGAAGGATCTTGACAGAAGCCTTGATATGGCCAGAGATCTTCAAAGAATAAAACCTGATGCCCCTGAGGGGTTTACACTGGAAGCGGAGGTCATGCAGAAACTGAATCAATGGGATTCAAGCATTGAGTCACTAAACAAAGCGATTGAACTGGATCCCGATGCCGGACGTTTATACAACCTGAGAGGTTATGCTCAACTGAATAAGGATGAACCTGAAAAGGCACGCACCGATTTTGAAAAAGCAATTGCGCTGAGCAATTTGCCTTCTGCTCACAGAAATTTGGTACTATACAAACTAATGAGCGGCAAAGGGCAGGAGGCCATCAGTTATCTTCTGGATCGGATACGCGCGGAACCTCGTGATGTTGAGAATTGGATTTTGATGGGCGACCTTATGAAAAAAGGAGGTCACGACGCCAAAGCGAAAACCTACTACGAACAGGCGCATAAAATGGATCCGGAGAATGAGTATGTGAAGGAGCTGCTGGATCTTTAATCAAAGATCTACTTACATCTCAACTCCCACATACTGCAATTTATCTCGATGATTCTCGGGGCAACGCCCTCCTTACCATTGATTTGGTTATCGCCTGTTTCTAAAATCAGGCTCCCGGCCCGAAAGCCGGGACCACTCAGCAGATAATTCACTCAATATCCCTGACATATCTGTTTAGCCACTCTGACTGCTCCCAAAGCATATGCAGAATCGATTCACGTGAACGATATCCATGACTCTCTTCCGGTAGCATCACCAGGCGTGCGGTGCCTCCCAGGCCGCTGACTGCCGCATACATCCGCTCACTTTGCATCGGGAATGTTCCTGAGTTGTTATCTTCCATTCCGTGGATAAATAAAATCGGATCTTTGATTCCCTGTGCATGCATAAATGGTGACATACTCAGATAAATATTGGAGGCGTCCCAGAAATTTCTTGGTTCAGCCTGAAACCCAAATGGAGTCAAGGTTCTGTTATAGGCACCACTTCTGGCGATCCCTGCTTTGAAAATCCGTGAATGAGCCAATAGATTGGCTGTCATAAACGCGCCATAACTGTGTCCGCCAATTGCCGCTCTGCCGGGATCACCTACACCACGGCTCTCCAGCTCCGATAACAGAGCTTCTGAACTCGTAATCAACTGCTCTACAAAAGTATCATTCGGATTTTCATCACCTTCTCCAATAATTGGCATGGTAGCATTCTCCGCTACAGCAAATCCCTGTGTAAGTGCAAAATGTGGCCCCCAATAACTCATTCCTGCAAACCGGTAAGGCGAATCTGCAATCTGACCGGCCGCATCTGCACTCCTGAACTCCCGTGGATAAGCCCAGACCAAAACAGGCAAGGGGCCGTCACTATCCTTATCATAATCCGGGGGCAGATAGAGGGTAGCAGAGAGCTGAACGCCATCTTCACGCTCATATTGAATAAACTCCTTATAAACATCCTTTAGTTGAGGGGTGGGATGGTCGAAGAAAGTAACTTGTTCCACTTCACCGCTTACAAGATCACGAATGAAGAAATTGGGTTGGGTATCAACCGACTCTCTTCTGGTAATAATTTTTTGACCCTCTTCATCTGCCAGTGTATAGATACTTTCATAATATGGAGATTCGGACCTCCAAAGCTCTTCACTTTCACCCGTCTCTATATTCAATTTTGAGAGAAATGGCCTGTTTCCTTCCGGAGTAGCCCCGATACCGGTCATGAGCAGGGTTTTTCCATCATCAACCGTATTCAGCACCCAGGTGCCATAATCCGACCTCTTCATTTGAGGATTCCCGGGGTCATTATATCGATCCTCCGTTGATCGATCAAACAGCAATGCTGCAGGTGCTTCCGGACTCTCCGGATCGATTATCCACGTTCGTAAATGACGATCCTCTCGCCAGAATTCGCTGATAAGAGCAAATCCTTCACTACTCCATTGTAAACCTGCATATCGATACTCGAGATCGATGTGTGTGACCGGCTCAGCATCAAATGGCGACTCAAGGCTGAAGAGTCGGTCTCTCATTGGAACATCGACAGCCGGATCCCCTCCATCCAGAGCTTCTATCCAGGTTAAAGTAGCAGGGGCATCGTTCCGCCAGGATATGGATCTTGGCCCATCTGTTGTGGCAGAAAAGGCAATGGGCACATTGTCGGCAAGTGGAAGTTGTACAAATTGATGTACATTATGACCATCACGATCCCAGATTTGAATATTTTGCGGAAACCGTGAAGCGGGCACTCGATAGGAGTATGGACGCTCAGTCATATTGACCATGATATATTCTCCATTGGGAGATAAATTAACTGATCTGAATATTGCCGGTTCACCCAATAGTTTATAATCACCTTCCAGGTTTACCTCCACCAATTGTGATGTGAAGTAGTAATCAAAAAGGTGTTCATCATGGCTATCCTGAAGCAGATCCTGAAAAGTTCTGGCCGGACGCGCTGCACCAATATTTTCCTGGATAACCGGTCCGGTTGGTATTACTGCTCTCTCCGGCAGATCTCCTCTCCCTTCGGGAACCATCTGAACAAGCAGGGATGCACCATCTGTACTCCAACTGTAGGGCGAACCGTAGTAAGTATTATTCACAGACATTCCGCTCAATCTGGAAGCTTCAGCGGTAGAAGTATCCACCAGCCACAATTCAATATGCGTAGCGGTTGTATTCAGGAAAGAGATATAGCTCCCATCCGGAGACCAGCTTGTATTGGTGATTCTGGGATTGTCAGG
>SKZL01000265.1 GCA_007127395.1 Balneolaceae bacterium | reverse complement strand
TTGGCCTAAGGTTGACTTCCGATCCAAATGATGCTGAGGATCTTGTTCAAGATACTATTGTGAAAGCTTACCGTTTTTTCAGCAGTTATGAAAAGGGTACTAATGCAAAGGCTTGGCTCTACAGGATTCTGAAGAATTCTTACATCAATAACTATCGCCGCCAATCAAAAAAACCACAGGAAGTAGATTATGATGAGGTCTCATCTTTCTACGAGTCTATTAGGGCTGAACGAACGGAGACATCTGACCTCGAAGATAAAATGTTTCGTGAGTTGATCGATGATGAGCTTACAAATGCACTTGACCAAATTCCGGAAGATTTCAGAACAGTTGTGCTGCTTTGTGATGTAGAAGATTTTACTTACGAAGAGATTGCCAATATGCTGGATGTTCCCATAGGAACCATTCGATCCAGGCTTCACAGAGGGCGGAATCTGCTTAAAGCACAGCTCATGGAGTATGCTGCCAAAAGAGGTTATGCTGAGGAGTAACTAATACTCTGTAATCCATGATAAGATTCGATTCAAAATCGATGTGCGCCTTAAGCCGGACTTAACCCTATCAGACAGTTGAACTGTACCGTGCGATACGTTAACTATTTCAGTAGTGCTAAGCCGGGAGAATAATGCGAAAAACCGTTCCTTTATTCGGTTCACTACTGTAAACAAAAACCTTCCCGTTGTGATAATCCTCGATAATTCTACGGGTCAAACTCAGTCCGAGTCCCCAACCTCTTTTTTTGGTACTGAAACCCGGCTTAAAGATCTCTTTCAAATATTTCTTATCGATACCTGATCCGGAATCTTCAATATCGATATAGATCTGTTTGCCATCCTGTTCCAGGCTGATTGAGACATAAGGTGATTCAACACTCTCTTTAATTGCATCCATTGAGTTTTTGATCAGATTTTCAATCGCCCACTGAAACAGCTCTGGATTAATGGAGCCTTTGACATTGGCTGCAACAATCTTACGTACTTCAATCCGATTACCAAGTTGTGGCAATCGTCTCTCCATGTATGAGATAACCTCATCTATAATCGGCTCCAGACTGGTTTTCTTCAACTCCGGATGAGATCCGATTTTATTAAACCGCTCTGCAATACCTTTCAGCCTGCTTACGTCATTCTCGATTTCATATACGATAGAAAGAGTCTCCTCATCCTGCCGGGAGTTGTCTTTGAGGAGCTGTATCCATCCATACATACTGGAAAGTGGTGTACCCAGCTGGTGAGCAGCCTCTTTGGTCATCCCGACCCAAAGGTTGGATTGCTCTGAACGCGTTATACTCCTGTAGGTTGTATAGCCTACACCCAGTAACAGTGCCAGGATTCCAAACTGAACATATGGAAAAAAGCGAAGATATTGGATCATTGCACTCTCACCATAATAGGCGAACAGTTCAATGGTACGATCTCTGTCGGTAAGCCGGATGGTAATGGGTTCATGCAGGGCCCCAAAACGGCGAATCAGTTCATGAAGGTCTACATTTTCACCTTCAATAAAACGATAGTGGTTGATGAAACCTGCATCATCAACCACGATTACCGGGATATCAAACAGATGTTCCGGCTGAATGATCTCCCGGTTCACAAAATCGATATTGGCATTTGAAGTTTCCACCTCTAATAATAGCCGGGAGAGGCTGTCTGGCACTTCCGGGTAGTTTCGAAGAACATTCACTACTTGATTCAGTTTGTCACTGATCTCGTAGTGGATCGGGTCAACATTGTGCTCAAATGCTTTCGCCCATAACTCCACACTGGCACGCTCCTGCTCCATAATCTTGTTCAGCAGCACCTGATTATAGATAAACGAGGCGATTGCCAATATCACCAGGAGAATAACTAGCAGGAATTTAATCCTGTTGGATGGGAAAAGTCTGTTCATGGGAGGCAGCAGTTACTCTGCATTGTCAATGAGTTTATCTGAATAAGTGATGAACCCTCATGATCCCGAACGGGTCAATATAACAGACTAAATCGGGTTCAGCCGCCCGCATCAAATCAGGCTGAAGCTCTCTGTTTCTCGTAGACCGGCGGAGCTTTTTTCTCAACGGTTTCTCGTGTAATAATACACCGTTTCACATTCTTCATGGAGGGTATAACAAACATGATATCGAGCATTGCATCTTCCAGTATAGATCGTAATCCCCTTGCCCCGGTCTTTCGATCCCGTGCTCTTTCCACAACGGCCGTTAGTGCATCATCTTCAAACACAAGTTCAATTTCCTCCATACCAAATAGCTTCTTGTACTGCTTGGTAATCGCATTTTTTGGTTCAACCAGAATCTGAATCATAGCATCATCAGAGAGCTCTTCAAGTCCGCAAATAATAGGCATACGTCCGATCAGTTCCGGAATCAGGCCAAATTTTTGCAGATCATCCGGCTCAACATATGTGAATATTTTCGGATCATTTTTGTCGAAGTTTTTCTGCTCATCTGAATGGAAACCCATAGATGATGTAGACAATCTTCTGGCGATCACCTCTTCAAGTCCGCTGAATGCACCACCACAGATAAAGAGGATATCCGATGTATCCAGTTGAATAAAACTTTGTTCCGGATGCTTTCTACCACCTTTAGGCGGAATGTTTGCAACCGTACCTTCCAGAATTTTCAACAAAGCCTGCTGCACACCTTCGCCCGATACGTCACGGGTAATGGATGGATTGTCACTTTTCCTGGAGACTTTGTCAATCTCATCGATATATACAATTCCCCGCTTTGCGCGCTCAACATCGTAGTCGGCTGACTGTAACAGGTTGCTCAGAATACTCTCTACATCCTCACCCACATATCCGGCTTCAGTCAGAACTGTTGCATCGGCGATTGTAAACGGCACATCGATAACATTAGCAAGGGTTCGCGCCAAAAGTGTTTTACCTGAGCCGGTTGGGCCCAGCATACAGATGTTGCTTTTCTCTATGCGGGTGTCATCAAAATTAATCTCTGAAGTACTGGAGACACGTTTATAGTGGTTGTAGACGGCCACAGAAAGTGCTTTTTTGGCATCATCCTGTCCGATAACATACTCATCCAGTTTGCTTTTGATTTCGATAGGCTTCAGTATCGGCTTGTACTGCTTTTCACGGCGCCGTGCAAGAGAAGAAAGGTCACTTTGAATAATGCTGGATGCATCCTCAACACAGTGGTTACATATGTAGACATCGGGACCGGCAACCATAGAACTTACATCCTGGCTGGCGCGTCCGCAGAAGGAACAGAATACTGAATCGTTGTCTTTCTTCTTACTCATTATACTAGTTTATCGTCTCATTACTCTGTCAATTAAACCATATTCTGCCGCTTCATCGGCAGTCATCCACTTATTTCGGTCTGAATCCTTTATGATCTGTTCAACATCTTGTCCGGAATGATCCGCAATAATTGAACTTAACTCTTTCTTAAGGCGTAATATTTCTTGAGCTTCAATCTCAATATCACTTGCCTGACCCTGTACACCGCCAAGCGGTTGATGAATCATGACGCGAGAATGCGGGAGTGAGTGTCTTTTTCCTTTCGTTCCTGCTGTCAGGAGCACTGCACCCATCGACGCTGCCATACCAACGCAAGTGGTAGCGACATCACACTTAACATACTGCATCGTATCATAAATTGCCATCCCTGCAGAGACTACACCACCCGGGCTGTTGATATATAAATTGATATCCTTTTCAGCATCCTGTGATTCAAGAAAAAGTAACTGAGCTACGATAGAGCTGGCCACAGTATCATTAATCGGTGTACCAAGGATGATGATCCTGTCTTTGAGTAGCCTGGAGTATATGTCATATGCACGTTCTCCCCTGTTGGTTGTCTCAACAACCATCGGAATCAAACTGTTTTGAATCTGTGTTATATCATTCATATCCGGTATTTCAAAGATGGGTTGCTTAGGGTTCATTGCGACTTTATTAAATATTCTGCGAGTTTTTTATTTCTTTTTAGCCTTCTCTTCAACTTTCTCGGCTTTTTTATTTTTCTCCTCTCTCTTCTTACGATAATCTTCCTTTGAGAGTTCATTAATCTTAACAACTTCCGCGAGTTTATCAAAAACTTTATTTTCGCGGATACTTGTTCTCATATTTTCGAGAAGAGATGGGTTTTGTGCATAATAGCTTTTCAGCTGCTCGGTTGTTGCACCGTAGCGTGCAGCCTCAATACCGATATACTCATCAATATCTTCCGGTTTGATCTCAATGTCCTCAAATTTTTCCTGAAGTTTTTGGCTTATAAATGCCCATTTTGCTTCACGTGCAGCCTGTTCATCCATCTTCTCCTTATACTCTTCAGCATTAAAACCTGCAGGCAACTCACCGCCTGATTGCTGCTTCGCATACTCTACATAGGAGTTCAGCACTTGTTTCTTCAGTACATCAGGCACTTCAATGTCGTGAGCGTCTGTCAATGCATCGATTGCATCCTGCCGGAACATATCGTTGGAAGATTGATCATAATACTCCTGCATCTTGCTTTTGATGTAGCCACTAAACTCATCCACATTCTTTGCTTCACCGTTGGATTGCTGTTTGGCAAATTCATCGTTGAGTTCCGCCTTCGCCATTTTCTCAATCTTCTTGACATGAAGCTCAAAACGATCATCTTCACTCTCTTCTCCCAGCCCCATTTTGACTTTATCTCCTACTTTTTTACCAAGAAGTGTCTCTTTAAACTCTTTGGCTCCCTCCTGGCGCAGATCCAGTTTCTGATCTTCATCGGTCTCTCCTTCTATCGGGTTACCCTCTTCATCAATAGTGACTGCGTCAACAGTTACACGATGATCCTCTTTGATCACGCCGGTTTTCACCTCTTCCCAGTTTCCCTGCCGCTCAAGTGAGCGTTCAATCTCCTCCTTCACCTCCTCATCGGTCACATCATGAACCATTTTGTCGACCTTGACTTTTTCAATCTCGGCAAGTTCAAACTCCGGTTTCACACCAACTTTAAATACCACTTCAAGCTGATCATCTTCCCACTTCATGTCGGTCATTTCTGTCTCGCCGATCGGCTCATACTCCGGAACGATCTGCTTCTCATACACTTCCTGTACATAACTGTTGATTTCATCCAGCTCAATCTCTTTGCCAAATCGCTTTTTGATCAATCCAAGCGGTGTTTTACCGGGCCGAAATCCGGGCATTTGAATTTGCCCCTGGTATTTTTTGTAAGCCTTCTCAAAATTTGGAGCCAAATCCTCTCTGCTGGCACTGATTTTAATCTCTTTATCAACTTTGGTTAATTCCTGAACAGATATGTCCACTATACGGTACCTTTTCTTTAATTAAATGCTATTTATCGATCGTTTGGTACGAGAGGGGGGACTCGAACCCCCACACCGGTTAAAGTACTAGATCCTAAATCTAGCGCGTCTACCAATTCCGCCACTCTCGCAAAACTTCAACCACGTTCCAAAACGTAGCCATGTAAAATACGGGATTTATTCTGAGCTTTCAACCTAATTAAATGTTATCAAGCCATCTCCGTTTATTCACCTGATTTATGCTCCAGTCATCCATTTTCAGAATCTTCCCAAATAGCTCTATTGTGGGGTTTTATCGGAACAGAATTGCCCTGCTTCGTCCGTTATTCATCCATTCAAAAAGATCCTTTCAGGCCAATGTCGACCTGTTCCAACTTGTCATTAGTTAAATAACCGGTAATTTCATAAAGTAGTCACACCGCTTCATAAAAAATATCGCTCAGGTTAAAATGGTACTCTAAAGCTATTTTAACTTCACGCTTTTTTGTAGCTTTATGTTAAAAGTAAACCATAAATACAGATAAAGTCG
>SKZL01000285.1 GCA_007127395.1 Balneolaceae bacterium | reverse complement strand
TGTGAATACAAGCAGCGCTACAGTAGAGATTGTGACACCGTCCGAACTTTCTGAATTAATGAAAATGGGGGATTATCTATCCGGTTTTCCTGATCTGAATAACATGAATCCTGAATTCCCAAATCTATTTACGGCCACCCATTCTCTTACTGTAGGAATATACGGTGATATTCTCACCGCCGGTTCAGAAACTTCAAACCCGGCTTTATCAGGCACCTTATCAGCATCCCTATCCGTGATACAATACTCATTAAGGTTTATATTGCCTGACCTGCTTCCATCAGGGAATATGGAAGTTGAACTGAATGCATCACCTATTGAGTTTAATGAGGATAGTGATGAAATCGGGGAATGGTTTGCAGAATTTTCTGCTGAGAGTCAGGGGCATTCGGTCAATACTGCACAATTTACTTCACAGTTGCCTGTCGATCTTTGGGATGACATCCCTGTAATTCATGACATGATCACGAATATCAACCAACAGTTTCAGAATGCCCTTGGCAACATCGGGGTTAATCTCCTTGGAATTGCGGCAAATGACCATCTGGAGTTTTTACCTAATACCTGGATCGTCCATCTGGATACAGAACGTGATGACGAAAGTGACTATTTCAACTGGGAATTGATACACATCGATAGCTGGGATGATAATCCGGCTTTTGAGTTCTATACGGATCCGGCTCAGAACATCAAACCGGAAATGGGCTATGCTCCTGTAAACGAAGGAACGGCAGAGCTTCGAATCCAAACCGTTGGTGAACAATTTGGCCTTCCTTTTGATCCGGAAGTGTCGATTGAATTAAATGTATTGCCAATTGAGGTTGTCATCAGTCCAAATACGGTTGTAATCTATCTTGAAGAGGCGGAAGCGGAAGATTTTGATATTGACGTCCAAGCAAATGTGCTGAATGCTGATGATGAACAGCTGGAATGGACCACAGACAGTAATCAGGCCTTTTTTGATATCAACGACTCTAATGGCCACGATGTCACTTTTTATGTCCCGGAAGAGATAGGGACTTATACCGCGATTGCGGAAGCCATAACCAATACCGGTGCCCGTTCGGATAGAAATCCGCCCCGCGGTGACACATTAATGGTTCAGGTAGTCGATCAGGAAGCCGGGTTGGTGATCCATCCCGAACCTGGTTGTGTGACAATTGAAGATCAGTTTGCTTTTTCAGCTTCATATGAGAATGAAACTATCCCCATTCAGGATGTAACATGGGAACTGGAAGGCCCTGGTCAAATCGATCCTGATGGTACTTTCAATCCATCCGATGAAGGTTTTATCTCCATTCTATTTATGTATGATGCCCCTGAAAGCGATGAAACTTTCACAACAACAGTTGAATTTCCTGTACTTGAAAGTTGTGGTGAATTTTCTGTCGAATCTGATTATTTCACCTACTTTACAGGTTGTGTCTCTGCTGATGGTCCTAATGACGGACTGGCCCTGCCATTTGATATCAGTACAATCAGTGCTGCAGGCTGGACAAGCATGGGTGGTGCAGATATGATCCTGAATATGGGTACCGATATTCGTGATGAAGGTGAATGGACACGCACATTCAGAAGACCAAGCACTTTGTCTGAAGGTTCGTGGAGTGTGCCTACATTTTATGACCACCATGAAGATTTATGGGTCCCGACAGATGATGGAGTAGATTCCGAATCGGAGATTTTTACCCTGGAGCGCATTGAAATTACCCTGGATGGCGAAATTATTCCGCTCTTTTCCGGTTCCTTCCAGCTTTTAATGTACAATGAAAGCGAATTCGAAAGAGAAGATCTCTATTGGGATGAAAAAACTGAGTCCGTAGTGAACGGTGAATTTCACGGCATCCCACTGGTCAGTGGCATAAATATCTGTGAGTAGATGATCCATTTCACCGGTGATAAAGCTTACCAATTTGATCTTTGAAAAGCCTTATCCCCTGCGGAATTATTCTTGTGATCTTCTGATCAAGAGTGATATTTTTCGTGCAATAAAAATATTCTCTGCATGAAAAATCTGATCCGGGATCTTTACGGAGTTCTACCCTCATCCATCACCAGACTGGATGGGTATGACAACGCCAATTATCTGCTGAAAAACGGGCAGGATCGTTTTGTTTTTAAAACATACCCTTATTCAAAGGAGAGTTACGACTTGCTGAACGCAGAAACAGAGATTCTGCGTTCACTGCAAAAATCCTTCAAGGGTAAAATTCCCGAACCGGTCGCTACGAATGGCGGGGATTTTATCACCATCCAAAAAACAGATGGCCGTCAATCCATCTGCCGGATGTTAACTTTTCTGGAGGGAGAGTTTTTGGGCAACACTCCTGCAAATGAGCAAGTTTATGCATCCCTGGGCAGATTCCTGGCTCAATTGGACCGCGAGCTGAGCTCACTCACTAACTATGTGATACAATCCCGTAAGTGGGAATGGGATATTCAGTACCTTCACCTGAACAGGGATTTCATTGATGCGATTCCATCTGCAAAAGATCGCAGCCTTGTACGCTATTTCTTCATGCAGTTTGATGAACTGGTTCTTCCAAACCTTCCAAATTTACGTAAATCGATTATTCACAACGATGCCAATGAGTGGAATGTCCTCACTGCTGATAATGAAATATGCGGGCTTATCGATTTTGGTGATCTCGCCTACACTCCGCTGATTAATGAACTGGCTGTAGCCATCACCTACGCCATCTATGACAAGGATGATCCACTTCACTGGGCATCTATCGTCCTGAAAGCGTACCATGAGATTCATCCGGTTGAAGAGATTGAGGTGCAACTTCTCTATTACCTGATAGCGGCACGTCTCTGCATCAGCGTCTGTAATTCGGCGCAGTCACGCCTCACAAATCCGGACAACAGTTATGCATACTCAAGCGAAAAGAACGCCTGGAGTATGCTTCGTAATTGGCTCAGCATCAACCCAAAAAATGCAGAAAATCGGTTCAGAAAAGCGCTCAACCTGCCTGAACACAAGGCCCCCTCCATCCAAAACCGGATCAAAAAGAGAGATAAACAGATCAGCAAGGCACTTTCGATCAGTTACAACAATCCCATTTACATGGAGAGGGCTGCGTTTCAATATATGTATGATGCGTACGGCAACGCATTTCTGGATGCATACAATAATATCCCACACGTCGGGCATTCACATCCGCGCGTTGTGGAGGCCGGACAAAAACAGATGGCCCGGCTGAATACCAACACACGGTACCTGTTTGATCAGCTCCCGGATTATGCGGAAAAATTGCTGAAACGGTTCCCACCTTCACTGAACAGAGTCTTTTTTGTGAACTCCGGAAGTGCAGCCAGTGATCTGGCTATCCGCCTGGCAAAACATCATACCGGATTCGACTCCTTTATGGTAATGGAACACGGTTATCACGGAAATACAGAGATCGGAACGGATATTTCAGATTACAAATTCAGTGATCCCAAAGGTCAGGGGCAAAAATCACACATTATTAAAACAGCCATTCCGGATACCTATCATGGCCTTTACAATACCGATGACGGTTCAGCCGGTGCAGCTTATGCAGCAGATGCTATTCGTCAGATCGAAGATTCGGCCGGACAGATAGCCGCATTCATTTCAGAACCGATTGTAGGTTGCGGCGGACAGGTTCCTCTCGCAAAGGGTTATCTTGAGAAGATTTATCCGGTGATCCGTGAGCAGAAAGGGATCACAATTTCAGATGAAGTACAAACCGGATTTGGCAGGCTGGGCGATCATTTCTGGGGGTATGAAGCCCAGGGTGTGATTCCGGATATGGTGATTCTGGGTAAGCCGATGGGAAACGGCCATCCGATTGGGGCGGTTGTCTGTACAGAGGAGATCGCTGATCGTTTCAGCCGGGGTGTAGAATTTTTCAGTTCATTTGGCGGAAATCCGGTCTCCTGTGCGATCGGACTGGCTGTGCTGGAGGTCATTGAAGAAGAAGAGTTGCAGCTACATGCTAAAACAGTGGGTGATTATTACAAATCCCTGTTCATCGAACTTCAAAAAGATCACTCCTCTATCGGGGATGTACGGGGGTCAGGGCTCTTTTTGGGTGTGGAAATCGTTAAACCCGGCAGTAAAGATCCCGACACCAAGCTGGGTCAGAAGATCAAAAATGAGCTGCGTGAACAATTTGTTCTGGTGAGTACGGACGGGCCGCACGACAATGTCATCAAATCCAAACCTCCACTCATCTTCAACATGGCGAACGCGCTGGAAGTCGTTGAAAAAATGGATCGGATTTTGCGAACTGTATGAGTGTGATAATCAGTTGATTTAAAAACCCATGACTCTATGGTTCCTTTACAATCAACACACGGAGTTTTCTCGGCCCATGAACCCCTTCAACCCGGTTCAACTCTATGTCTGAGGTGGCCGATGGGCCTGAAATACATGTGATCGGATTAGCACTTATCCGCACCGTTTGTTCCAGTTTTTGAACCGCCTCCGGAAATAACTCTACGATTTGACTCTGTTTCACGATACAGATATGAAAATCGGGAAGCAGTGTGAGAATGCGCCGTCCCTGGCCCTCCCCTGCATTCAAAATAATAGAACCGGTTTGAGCCACTGCAAGATAACAACCCGTAAGAACTGCATCACTTTCATTTAATTGCTTTTTCGACAGGAGTTTTGGTTTGTCCCGCAGCAATTGAACCGAATCCGGAAGCTCGTTTAACCAACTTTCATCGATCCCCTCAGGCAACGCAAGGTTTTTGACGGCAGATTCTTCACAAATGATTTTCAACCGACCCTGAATTTCGTCCTCACGGATGATCTCAGTAACTGCTTTGTATTCGTCTACCCGTTCAGCAAACATCTGCATGATTTCATCCGCATCAAGGCTGCTTTTTTGCCGATAATCTCTGGAGATATTCGATTCAACGGTTTCTGTTTTTCCTCCGAGCGCATTCTCAATTCGCTCTAATATGATCTCTTTTGACCTATTCATGATCGATCCCTCCACCACTCTCTGAACGTCTGCTTGGGAATGGGTTTGAGGTCACGAAATGCTGACCACTTACCCAATTCTCCCGGTAATTTTGAGATAACACCATCTTTCAGAAACAAGCGCTGACCGGTTCTTCCCAGTTTTTGCATCCGTTCATATCGTTTTCTTTTTTTGAATACATAAGCCAGAAATTTTAGCCCAATGTGCATTGGCTCCGTTTTCTTTAAAAAACCTCCATGCTCTTTTTCATGCTCCACCACTTTCCCGCGAAGATGCACCAACACCTCAGGAATGTTTATTTTTACGGGACAAACCTCGTAACATGCCCCGCAAAGTGTAGACGCATACGGCAATGAAGCAGCCGATTGATCCTCCAATCCCTGCAATTGAGGTGTTAAAATCGCTCCGATGGGACCCGGATAGACTGAATGATAAGCGTGTCCACCGGTTCGTTCGTACACAGGGCAAACATTCAGGCACGCGCTGCAGCGGATACAATGCAATGTTTGGCGCCCGGTTGCATCAGCAAGTACTTTGGTGCGTCCGTTATCCAGCAGTACCAGATGAAATTCCTGAGGGCCATCAGATTCGGCAGTACCCGTCCAGAATGTGTTGTACGGGTTCATCCGTTCTGCAGTCGAAGATCTGGGAAGCAGTTGCATAAATACTTCAAAATCACGCCATGATGGAATGATTTTTTCAATTCCCATCACAGTGATTAACGTATCCGGCAACGTTGTACACATTCTGCCGTTCCCTTCAGATTCCACCACGGCCACTGTACCGGTTTCAGCGACCGCAAAATTTGCACCGCTAACTCCTATTTCGGCTTTCAAAAAGTTTTTCCGCAGATAG